>QIKY01000167.1 GCA_003233175.1 Planctomycetaceae bacterium
GAAATAACTTCCCGATTTCATGTCGGACTGAGCGGGGCATAGCCTGAGGTTATTCATGAACAGGTCGGAACTTCTCATAAACCTCTCCCCAGAAAAGTAGTTACGTCTTGCCAAACGCGCCGCGCAGATCAGCCGGAACGCGCTAGCGTCCGGTTCTCTGAGAATGCTGGAAACCGTGAGCTAGCGCTCATCGGCTGATGAAGCGTCCGGGACAGTACTCTCTCTCTTCCACGATTCAAGAAAATATTTCTTGCCATTCACGGTTCAGCGTTACATGTCTTGTGAGCGGTTGCGAACAGAAGGATCTTATTTCCGGACTGTTCCTTGGGTGTGATTTTTCCTGTGCGGGCGATATACTCGGTTCAAGATCCTCCGCAAATCACTGTCGCACAAACAACTGTCGCACAGACATTAGTCAACGATTTCTTACCGCGCATTGCTCCCTTACTTTCTCCGGGCGAATCCCCATGACTGTCTCCGCTGAAGTTTTGTCGAAGTTGGCGAAGTATGATACGCCCACGATCTGCAATGTGATTGAATTGTTCGATGTGCGGCCGCGCAACCAAGGTTATATGGGCGCCGCGATTCGCTGCAATTTTCCGGAGTTCCCGCCGATGGTCGGCTTTGCGGCCACGGCGGCGTTTCGCTCCGACGCCCCGCCCGTCGGAGGCGACGCCTACGGCAGCATCCAAACGCAGTTGGAACAGTTCGCCGAATTGCCGGGGCCGGCGGTGGTGGTCTTTCAAGATCAAGACGACCCAGCCGTGGCCGCCACGTTTGGCGAAGTGATGTGCTCCACCTACAAAGCCTTTGGCGCCGCGGGTTTGATCACCAGCGGAGGCGGTCGCGATTTGGAGCAAGTGCGGGCGATCAACTTCCCCGTGTTCACCGGCGGTACGATTTGCGCGCACGCCTATTGCCACATGTTGCACATCGGCTTGCCGGTGCGGGTGGGCGGGCTGACCGTTTCGCAAGGCGAACTTTTGCACGGCGACGCCAACGGCGTGACGCAACTGCCTTTGGATATCGCGGCTGAAGTGGCCGACATCAGCGAGGAGTTTCTGGCGGCCGAGCAGATCATGCTCGACTACGTCAATGCGCCCGGCGAAAAAACAGTGCAAGAATTTCACGCCCGCCGCGTGGAGTTCCAGAATGTGGCCGCCCAACTCAAGGAACGCGTCTCGCGAGCGTGTTCATAGGCGCTGAAGTGCGAGCCGGTAATGTGCTAGGGTCGCTCGCCAATCGGATACGCGTTTGCTAGGATGCCGGCTGGAAAGTTTCCGCCGTTTTCAGTGATCGAGAGGCGCCCTAAATGAACATTGATCTTTACACGCCGTGCCCGTGCGGCAGCGGCAAGAAAATCAAGTTTTGTTGCTGTAAGGACATCGTTGCCGATTTAGAAAAATTCATGCGGAAAATTGAGGGAGAGCAGCGTCTGGCGGCGTTGGAAACGGCCGATTCCCTGATCGCAAAACATGGCGAGCGAGCGGCCTTGTTGGCGTTAAAGAGCACCATCCTCTTTCAGTTGGGCGAAATGGCCGCCGCGGAAGAGAACATCAAGAAGTTTGTCGCGCAGAACCCGGGTAATTCCGTGGCGTTGGCGCAATCGGCGATCGTCGAGCTTGCCAACGATCGCCTTGATGTTGCAAATGAGCAATTGCAACGCGCGTTGGCGGTGGTCGGCCGTAAGATTCCAATGCCGGTCTTCGATGCGGCGATGGCGGTGGCTGAAGCGCATCTGCAGCATGGCAATATATTGCCGGCGCGAGGCTATTTGATTCTGCTCTCGAACATTGGAGGCATTGATAAGAATCCCATCATCAACCGGATGCAAGAAATCGACGCCTCTCCCTCGGTTCCCTTGTTCTTCAAACAGTATTTCAGATACGACGACGCGCCCGCCGACGCGCCCTGGAAGGCCGACTTCGACGCCGCCAAGGAATTCATCCAGTTGGGCGCCTGGAAGGTCGGACTGGATACTTTCAAGTCGCTGCTGGAGCAAGCGCCCGATTCGCCGGTGCTACTGCGAAACATTGCTATTCTTCGCGGCTGGCTGGGCCAAGATGACGCAGCCGCGACAGCTTGGCGAGCCTACGCCCAACTAGACGCGATCTATCCGGAGGACGCTATCGAAGCAGAGGCGATGGCGTTGCTGCTGGCCCACCCAACCGAGAAAGACGTGCTTCCCCAAGTCACGATTACTTTTCAGACGCCCGACACCGAAAGTCTGCTCGAAACACTCGCGACCGATAACCGTGTGAAGAACATGAAGCTCGGTCCGGCGGAGCTCGGACAAATCGACCAACCGCCGCCAAAGGCCGCCTACGCGCTGCTCGACCGGGAATCGCTTCAAAGCGGCGCCGGAATAACGCTGGAACAACTGCCTCAAAACTTGGGCCGCCTGTTGGTTTTTGGTCGCGAAACCGATCGCGAGGCGCGTATCGTCTTCGACATTGTTCGCGACGCCGACGTCGACAAAAAAATCGCCGTCCTCAAAGACGTTCTGGGTGAGCAATGCCAAGATTCCGGCGAGGAAAAAGAAGTCGGCGAAGTTAGTCGCGACGACGTGTTATTCCAGTGGCGAGGCGAGTTTCCAGAAGACACGCCACACGACGATCGTGTACGGATCATTCGGGAATTCCACCAAGCGGCCGTGTTGGAGGCCTGGCCCGACGCCAAACGCAAGTCTTTGAACAATCTTTCGTTGCGTGAGGCGGCGAGTGAGCTGAAAAATCGAGTGGCGGCGCACGTGCTGTTGCTTGACTTGAACGTACAAGACAATGTCTGGGCTATGGATTTCAACAAGCTCAGAGAATCGCTGGGCCTCGAACCCCTGCAAGCCATCGACCCCACCGAAACCGACCCACGCCAACTCCCCCTGATGCGGTTGGCTCGGCTCGATGCCGAGAAAATGACAACCGAGCAGTTGACGCCTGCTTTTTACCGGGTGGGAATGGCTGATTACAGGCCGGCAGTGCAAAGCCTCGGCAGGGAGCTTGTCAAACGCGACGACGCTGACGCCGCGGGCGTCGATCGCGCGCAAATCTACGCCTCGCTTTCTAGTCTGGAGCCGGAGTGGGGTAAATCTCTGGCGCTTATTCAACAGGCGCAGAAGGCTGCCGAAGAGCAAGGGAAATCGCCGGCCAGATATTTATTGGCCGAGTTGCAACATCGTATGCGATCTGGCGATGGATCGGAAGAAGCACAACAGGTCTTCAATAAAATTCAGTCCAAACACTTGAAGGAGCCGGGTATCGAGCAAGCTCTGTTCCAGTTGCTGGTGCGTTCGGGAGTGATCAACCCCGATGGCTCGCCGGCGCAAATGCCGCAGGCCGAGCCGGCGGAGGAAGCCGGTAAACTCTGGACCCCCGAATCGGCGCAGGCTTCCGAGGCGGGGAAAGAGTCGAAGCTTTGGGTTCCCGGCTCTGATTGAATTCGCTCGAACAGTTCCGGGCTACCGTAATGCCACCCACGCCAGACGACAAAATGCTGCGGCGCGCATTCATGTTGGCCGAAAAAGGCCGCGGCCTTGTCGAGCCGAATCCCCTGGTGGGATGCGTCGTTGCGCATGGCGATGAAATTGTCGGCGAGGGGTGGCACGCTTTTTTTGGCGGGCCCCACGCGGAAGTCGTGGCGTTGAAAAACGCCGGCGCTCGCGCTGCCGGGGCCACGGTGTACGTCACTCTGGAGCCTTGCCGGCATCGGGGAAAAACGCCGCCCTGCACGCAGGCTATCATCGATTCGGGCGCCGCACGCGTCGTGGCGGCCATTGCCGACCCCTGCCAAACGGCGGCCGGCGGCGCCGTTGTCTTGCGGCAAGCCGGGTTGGACGTCGAACTGGGCGTCATGGAGCAAGAGGCGAAACGCCAAAACGCACCATTCTTCAAACTCATCGCCCACCACCGACCTTGGGTGATCGCCAAATGGGCGATGTCGCTCGATGGAAAAATCGCCACGCGCACCGGCGATAGCCGTTGGATTTCCAACGCCGCTTCCCGCCGACGCGTGCATGAACTTCGTGGACGCGTCGATGGTATCATGGTGGGGAGCGGTACGGCCCAGGCCGACGACCCATTACTGACCGCTCGCCCGCCGGGGTTGCGAACCGCCACCCGCATCGTGGTCGATTCCCGGGCGTCGCTCTCGCCGCAAAGCCGCTTGGCGGCCACCGCCCGCGAGACGCCGGTGCTGGTGGCGGTCGGTCCGGCGGCGGAGCAGGAGAAATGTCGTAAACTTGAGCAGGCTGGGTGTGAAGTTTGGCGGTGCGACGCTCCGCAACAATCCGATCGACTGGTCGCCTTGCTCGACGAACTCGGCCGAAGAAAAATGACCAATGTTTTGGTGGAGGGCGGCGGCTCGTTGCTGGGTTCGATATTCGATCAAAATGAAATTGATGAAGTCCATGCGTTTATCGCGCCCCGACTCATTGGCGGCGGCGAAGCCATCGGCCCGTTGGCGGGGCGAGGCGTCGAGGCCATGAGCTTCGCGCGGCACATTACCGACGTTGCTTGGGAGCAACTAGATGGCGACCTCTACCTACACGGCCCGATTTCGCGGCCGCCGGAAGCCGGCGGAGAAACGCTCGGCTGAAATTACGATCGCGGCGGGCATGCAGCGTCTTGACGCGGCGCCGATTTCTGGCGGCCTTCGGCGGACTTTCTGCAAACGGAGTTTCTCTGGCTGGGGCTTCGGTTTGCTTTTGCTGGCCGCCGCGATTTTTGCGCCGCCGGTGCGTGCTCAGCAATCGCCCCCCTTCTTGCGCCGCCACGACGAACGCCTGCTCGGCCAGCGCGGCGTCGCGAACGACCGCGCCAAATTACTCGAATTACTCCGCCCTCGCCCGGCTACGCTGGAGGAACGCCTGCACTACAAGGAATTGGTGCAAGATCTTGGCTCGCCAGCGTTCGCCAGGCGTGAATCGGCCACTCGCGAATTGCGCCAAGCGGGCGCGCCGGCCAAGCGGTTTCTAGAAAAGGCCGTCCGAGTGGCCAACCTTGAAGTTCGGCGACGGGCTGCTGTTTTGCTGGCAGACATCAACCGCGCCGCCGAACAATCCGTCCCCCTGAAGTTGGCCGCCTTGCGATATCTGGCCAGCCAACCAGCGGCCGACGATTTAAGCACGCTGTTCGATGTGTTGGCCGCGGCCGACGTCGAGGAAATTCGCCGCGCATGCCAAACGGCCATTCTCGCGCTCGCGCAACCAACCGACGAACCTTTGTTACGGGAAAATCTTCAAGGCGGCGCCGCGCCAGCCAGAATCGTGGCGCTTGCGGCCTTGCATCGTCTCCAACTCGCCCACGATCTGGAAACGTTCTTGACCGACCACGACGCCCGTCTGCGTGTTGTCGGGGCTCGACTTTTCGCCCAGGTCGACCTGAAACGCGCACTCCAGGTTGCCGCCGCGGCGCTGACGCATCCCGAGATGATCGTTCGCGCGGAAGCGGCCGACGTGTTGCGCGCCGCCACCGGCCGGCGTTTCGGCTTCACGCCCTACGATACGCAAGAGCGTCGCGACCGAGCCGAACAACATTGGCTGGCCTGGATCGAAAAACACGCCGGCGTCCTGCCGGCGGTTTCCTTACCGCTGGTGGTCGACCGGCCGCGGCATCGTGTTTTGGCTTGTGAAATTTCTCCGTTGGCGGTGCATGAATTTGATCTGCTAACGGGGAAAGTCGTTTTTCAAAGTGAAGCCGTGATCGCGCCGATGGGGGCGGTCTGCTACCCGGAGGGTTGGAGGATCTTTGCCGACTTGGGCGTCGACGCCATCGTGGCCGTGGGGCCGACAGGCGAGAAAGAGTATCAAATCGCGACGCCCGGCGAGCCCGCCTGCCTGGAGAGTTTGCCCAACGGTCGCTTTTTGTTGGGCGTGGCTAGCGAAAGCGAGAGCTTGCATCGGGTGATTGAAATCGACGAAACCGGAAAAATGCATTGGCAGGCAAAGGTCGCGGGGCAGGTGGTCGATGCGCATCGGCTTCAAAACGGCAACACGCTCGTGACCAACTATTCCCGTAAGAAGATTATTGAACTGGCGCCGTCGGGCGACATCGTTTGGGAAATAGACGCCTTGCAACCCCCGGAAAGCGCTCGCCGTTTGCCCAACGGCAATACGTTGTCGGCCACGGCGTTGGGAACCGTGCGGGAATTCTCACCCAGCGGCGAGGTGGTTTGGTCGGCCTCCCGGTTGCCGATGGCTTACGACGCAATCGAGTTGCCCAGCGGAAATGTGTTGGTCGCTTATCGCAACGGGTTGCGGGAAGTTGGCCGAGACGGCGTCGTGGTTCGCGAAATCGAGGCGGGAACGGTTCGTCGTTTGTATGTGTATTAGGTCCTGATAAGGGAGTCGTGAAGGCGGGAGCGGCGAGACATTTCTCAATCTTACCCCGAGAGATCTCAGCGGGTCCGTATTTTGCGGTAGGACCAAGGAAGGAAACGACCAAGGTCCGACGCCCACCGAGAAGTCGGACCATCTCATATTGGAAGAAGTCGCGTCATTGCAAACTTGGCAACGGCTCTGCTTCGAGTCGCTCGTAACAAGGCCGATTCCGGAGTCGATGGACTTAACGTGCAGGAAGTGGTTGTGCAGAGGAAGGGTGCGCATACACGGTGGACATCGACTTGTCGCTCAATTTGACTAATTTTCTGGGATTTCAAACCGGCTCCTTTCACTGTGGAAGCAACCTTGCGACACGCGTTTGTTTTACACTGTCCCGGCCAATGAAGTCTACCGATCTCTGGAATTACTGGACAAATCGTCCGAAGCAAAAACCACCGCCCCCCCTATTTCTTCTCCGCCAGCAGCTCTTCGCGGCGGGCTTGGAGAAAAAGCAGGGCTTCCAAGGGCGTGATGTTGTTGAGGTCGAGGCTGCGGATATCATCGAGCACGGGGTGTTCCGCCGGACCGAACAGCGTGAGTTGGATATCGCCTTGCGGTTTGTTGCGTTTGGCGGCGGTGAGTTTGGGGCGGCCTTGCGCATCGAGGTTGTCGTTTTCGAGTTGTGCGAGCACTTGCTTGGCCCGTTCGTTGACCGACTTCGGCACGCCGGCGAGTCGGGCCACGTGAATGCCGTAGCTTTTGTCGGCCGCGCCGGGTGTGATTTTATGCAGGAAGACGACGTTCTCCTCCCACTCCTGAACGGCCACGTTCCAATTCACCACGCCGGGCAAAATATCGGCTAGGTCGGTCAGTTCATGATAGTGGGTGGCGAACAGCGTGCGGCTGCCGATTTTATCGTGCAGATGTTCGACAATCGCCCAGGCCAACGAGAGGCCGTCGTAAGTGCTGGTGCCCCGGCCGATTTCGTCTAGGATCACCAAACTGCGGTCGGTGGCCGTGTTCAGAATGCGGGCGGTTTCGGTCATCTCGACCATGAACGTGCTCTGGCCGCGCGAGAGTTCGTCGCTTGCGCCAACGCGGGCGAAGATCCTATCAGCCACGCCGATTTTCGCCTTCCGCGCCGGTGTGAAGCCGCCCATCTGGGCCATGATCGTGATCAAGGCCACCTGCCGAATATACGTGCTTTTCCCCGCCATATTGGGGCCGGTAATCAGCAGCACGCGGCCGGCGCGTTCGTCGGCATGGGTGTCGTTCGGCACGAACACGCCTTCTGGCTCCAGGGCGTCAACCACAGGATGTCGGCCGTCGATGATTTCCAGCACCGATTCTTCCACCACTTCGGGGCGGCAGTAACCGTGCTTTCGCGCCGTTTCCGCCAAGGCTGCCAACGCATCGACCTGCGCCAGCGCAGCCGCCGTTTCCTGCAACGGGCGAGACACCCGCTGCACCGCATCACGCAACTGCATGAAGAGTTCATATTCGATTTCCTTGGCTTTGTCGTCGGCGGTGAGAACTTTCTCTTCGTATTCCTTCAGTTCGGGGGTGATGTAACGCTCGGCGTTTTTGAGTGTTTGCTTGCGAATATATTCCGGCGGCGCTTTATCGCGATGAGCGTTGGTGATTTCCAGGTAGTAGCCGAACACCTTGTTAAAGCCGACCTTCAAACTGGGAATCTCGGTGCGTTCGGCCTCCTGGGCCTGATATTCGGCGATCCACTGCTTGCCGCCGGCGGCCAACGCGCGCAGGCGGTCGAGTTCCTCATGATGCCCTGGGCGAATGATGCCGCCTTCATGCACCGTGAGTGGGCAGTCGTCGTTCAGGGCGGCGTCGAGCAAGTTGCGCAGGTCGGCACAAAGATTCACGCTCCGCTCCAGCCGCCCCAGCAAGCTGCTTTTGCGACCGGTGAGCTTGGCTTTCAACTTGGGCAAAATGCCGAGCGTCTTCTGCACCGAACTGAGGTCGCGAGGACTGGCCCGTCCCGTGGCCACCCGAGCCAACAGACGTTCGATGTCGTACACCTCGCGCAGCAGTTCTCGTAGTTGGCCGCAAAAGGCATTTTCTCGATGCAGCTCTTCGACGGCGTCGAGCCGGGCTTCAATCGCATCGATGCGCACCAGCGGGTTGGCCAACCAATGGTGCAGCAGCCGCGAACCCATGGAGGTCGTGGCGCGATCGAGCACATCGAGCAACGTTCCTTGGCGCGAGCCGTGGCGAATGGTGTGGGTCAGTTCCAAGCTGCGGCGCGTGGCTTCATCGAGTTCGAGCGTCTGGCCGCTACGGCGGGGCGTCGGCTGGTGCAGATGGCTGAGCGAGGCTTTTTGCGTTTCTTGCAAATACGCCAACACGGCGCCGGCGGCTTGAATGGCGGGTGTGTCTTGGTCTTCAAAACCAAAACCGGCCAGCGACGCCACTTCAAAATGTTTGAGCAGCGTTTTTTGTGCTCCCTGGATGGCAAAGGTCCAGCCGGGGCGTTCGGTCCACATCCATTGGTCGGCCAATTGCGGGGAAGGCGGCGGATCGTCTTCATTGATCAGGCATTCCGCCGGATGGATTCTCGCCAACTGGCTGGCGAGTTCCGTCGCGGGATAGACCGCCGCAAAGAAGCGACCCGTGGAAAGATCGGCCCAAGACAGCCCGATGCGGCCGCCCTTGCCGTTCCGACCGGCCTTTTCCACCGCCACGGCAGCCAGAAAATTTTCCTCGCGAGGGTCGAGCAGCCCTTCGTCGGTCAAAGTGCCAGGACTGACCACCCGCGTGATTTCACGCCGCACCAATCCTTGGGCTTTTTTGGGATCTTCCACCTGATCGCAAACCGCCGCCCGCCGACCGACTGCAATCAGTTTGGCCAAATAACCCTCAAGCTGATGATGGGGAAACCCCGCCATCGGAATCGGATTCTTCGATTTATCGCGACTGGTAAGCGTGAGCCCGAGCAGTTGCGAGGCAATTTTGGCGTCGTCATGAAAGAGTTCGTAGAAATCTCCCATGCGAAAAAACAACAGCGCATCGCCGCAGGCGGCTTTGGCGTCGAGATACTGCTGCATCATCGGCGAAACATTCATGGCCGCGACATCGTAACACGCACAACCGCCGCCATACAGGGGCCATTTCCGACGGTTGCCAACAATACAACACCATCCCATTTATCGGGTTTGACGAAGCGCGGCCGTGTGCTAGAATTCGCCGTGACGCCGCCCATCCGCTAAATCGCCCCCCTAGCTCAACTGGCAGAGCATCTGACTCTTAATCAGAGGGTTGAAGGTTCGAGTCCTTCGGGGGGCACTAAATCTATGTGCAATATATCGCATTGAGTCGCAAGCCCCTGCAAAACAGGGGTTTTTTCATGCGCGGGTGGCGAGGCTTGCGAGTTAGGACCATTCGAATCGCGATACCGAAGCCCTCTGCATCTTTGCTGTTTTGGCGTTAAAATCGGAACCTTGGCGCGCGTTTGCGTTTCGCCTCCGGCAAACAATCCCCATGCGTGCAAACGCGGCCTGGCATTCCTTCATCCTGAAAAGCGTGCGCGTCTTTTGAATCACGGCTCCCCGATAGATCGAGATGGGCGAACGTCTGCGGCGGAATTTCCGTTGGCGGTCGAACTAACGCCGGCGCCGAAGCTGGAGGACGCCTTCCTCCGCTTCGCTTCGCGGCCGCATTGTCTGCTGTTGGACAGCGCACTGAAACGACCGGAATTGGGGCGATATTCATTTTTGGCGGCCGATCCTTTCGCGTATGTGGAGAGCAAAAATACTGGAAATCCGGTTGAAGTTTCTTCCGCCGCCGTGGAAACTTTCGCCCAAACAGAGGCGTTGTGGCGACAATTCCCTGCTCCCACGCGAGCCGACCTGCCGCCGTTTCAGGGCGGCGCCGCCGGGCTGCTGAGTTACGATTTAGGCCGTGCTTTCGAACCCACGCCGCCGGCGCGCTGGAATGAATTTCAAACGCCCGCCGTGGCGCTCGGGTTTTATGATGTCGTGCTGGCATTCGACCACGCACAAAACCGAGCCTGGATCGTCTCCCAAGGTTTTCCCGAAACCGATCCGGTAGCGCGGCGTCGGCGGGCGGAGCGGCGTCTGGCGGAAGTCGAACATTGGCTCAACGCGCCGGTTGCTCCGCCTGTTTCAGCGGAAAAATATCCGCAACTCCGACTTGCGCCTCAGTTCGCTGTTCCCGGACCAGCGGGGCTGACCAGCAATTTCTCGGCTGCCGGTTTTAAGCAAGCGGTGCGGCAGGTGATCGACTACATCCATGCCGGCGATATTTTTCAAGCCAACTTGGCGCAGCGGCTGCTCTTTCCGGCGCACGGCGACGCCGTTTCGCTCTACCTGCGGCTGCGGCAACGCAACCCCGCCACGTTCGCCGGTTATTTTGATGGCGGCGCCTTCCAGATTGCCAGCGCTTCGCCGGAACGCTTTGTAAAAATGACGGGGCGCCAAGTGGAAGCCCGGCCGATCAAGGGAACGCGGGCCCGTTTTCCAGGACCAGAAGCCGACCTATTCGCCGGAGACGATCTTCGCGCCAGCCAGAAAGATCGCTCGGAGAACATTATGATTGTCGACCTGCTGCGGAACGATCTTTCGCGCGTGTGCCGGCCGGAGAGCGTGCGTGTTTCGCAGCTTTGTGCGCTGGAGTCTTATGAGTATGTGCAGCATTTGGTTTCGGTGGTGCAGGGGGAATTGCAGGAAGACAAAACGGCCTTTGATCTCATTCGGGCCGCCTTTCCCGGCGGTTCGATTGTCGGCGCTCCCAAGCCTCGCGCCATGCAGATCATCTCGGAGTTGGAGCCCACGGCGCGGGGCGCGTATTGCGGCGCGTTGGGCTACCTCGGCTTTGACGGATCGTTGGATCTGAGTATCCTGATCAGAACGATTACCGTCGGCGGCAATTGGTGGCAGCTCCCGGTGGGCGGCGGAATCGTGGCGGAGTCGTCGCCGGAAAGCGAATACGAGGAAACCTGGCACAAGGCCAAGGGCCTGTTGAAGGCGCTGGTGTAGCACGTGATTTTGGTTATCGATAATTTTGATAGTTTCGTCCATAACCTGGCCAGATACCTGCGCAATTTGGGGCAGGATGTCGTCGTGTTGCGCAACGACGCCGTCACGCCCGGCGACATCGAACGCCTCGCGCCGCAGGCGATCATTCTTTCGCCGGGCCCCTGCACGCCCGATGCCAGCGGCTGTTGCCTGGAGGTGGTGCGTCGTTTTGAAATGCGCGTGCCGATGTTGGGCGTTTGTTTGGGCCATCAGATTATCGCCCAAGCGCTGGGGGCGAAAATTCGCCGCGTCGCCCGGCCGATTCACGGCCGCGCCAGTTGGGTGAAACACGATGGCCGGGGTATCTTTCACCTGGCGCCCAATCCGCTGGCGGCGGCGCGGTACCATTCGTTGGTCGTGGAGGAAGCCAGTTTGCCCGAATGCCTGGAAGCCAGCGCCTGGTGCGACGGCCTGTTGATGGGGTTTCGCCACCGAAATTTTCCACTGGTGGGCGTGCAGTTTCACCCGGAGTCGATCCTGACCGAACACGGCTACTTGCTATTGGCCAATTTTTTACGGCATGTCGTGGGAATACCGACCCCGCCCCCTCCGCGCTTTGAGCAAGAACGCGCGCCGCATCGACCGGCGCCGCCGGCGCCCTCTTCGCCGGTTACGTTTTAACACTCAAGAGACCGCCATGATTCTGGAAGGAATAATCACCACTCGCAATGCAGATGGGTCGGTTCATGTCGCGCCGATGGGGCCGCGTTTGGGCGCCGACCCCCAGCGGTTTACCTTGCAGCCGTACCAAGCCTCCCACACGTTCGGCAACCTGCGGCGCACCGAAACCGGAATATTGCACATCATCGATAATGTCGAACTGCTGGCCCGCGCCGCAATCAACTGCTGGCAAAGCGAGCCGGAGTTGCTCTCGAACACCGCTACCAAAACGCCCGTCTTGGGCGACGCCTGCCGTTGGCGTGAATTCGAAGTACGCGAGTTTCACCTGGAAGAACAACGCGCCGTGCTGGAATGCGAAGTGGTGCGAGAAGGCCGCATTCGCGATTTCTTCGGCTTCAACCGCGCCAAGCACGCCGTGGTGGAAGCTGCGGTTTTGGCCACGCGCACAGCCTTCCTCCCCGAAAAAGAAATTCGCCAGCAGTTCGCGCAGTTGGCCGTGTTGGTCGACAAAACAGCCGGCGAACAAGAACGCCGGGCCTTTGCGCTGCTGCAAGCACACATCGACAAAACGTTCGGCGGTCCGCCGCGCGAGGACGCTATTTCGTAACTTTGATGTCGACCTTCTTAAGGCGCCAACGTTCGTCAAAAAAGTCAGCGGCGGCGATTCCGCCCGGCGATTCCACTGAAGGCGCCTGCCGCAAATCGATCACGGCCCAGTCGGGCAGTTTTGGGTTCTGCAGCGAGTTGGTGCGATCGTGCGCTTCGCGGAATGTCGGTCCGCTATTGATGACGACATACTTCCGAGGGTTTTCGGGGTTGGGATAGATGAACGCCGGCGCATGGTTCGCGGCGTCGAACGTTCGCTCGCCGACGCGAACCTGGTCCGCCTCCCAACGAATTGGCAAACGCTGGTTGATTCGTTTGAGCAACAGGTTGGAGTGGGGATCGCCCCAGAGAATCAGGTGATATTTTTTGATGTCTTCGGCGGTAACCTGTTGGTCGGTTTTTTCCCGCAGCTCGCCGCGAAAGAGCGCCCGCCAGCGATCGCGAAAGTGTTCAAGTTCAAAATCGACCCACTGTTGCATCTGCGGGCTTTCCGCTTTCCCCGTGGGCGCGACGACCAAAAACGGCGCCATGAAAACGTCATCGATCGGACCTTGCAAACCGGGCCGCTTGGCCAAGCCGGCATCGAACGCGGCGTATTCCTCAAAGCCCCATTTCCCGCCCCGCAATACGAGAACCGGGGCGGTCATGTTCGCGGGCGGCGGCAGCGTTTGGCCATCGATCAATATGTTGTTCTTGCGAGGCGCCGCAGCAGCGCCAATTCTCAAGGCGGCGATGTTTTTTGTCGTGATTTGAATTCCTTGTTCATTGCGTTCGGCGTCGATGCGGGAATCTTGCCAGTGTTCCTTCAGCCGCAAGGTGGTGGCCCAGTGCATGCGCGGGTAACGCAAGGTGCGGGTTTGCAGCCAGATGCGTTGGGGCGATGTGTTGCGGCCTTGCCGGGCGGCGGCGGCCATGCGGGAGAGCAAATCTTTGAGTGTGTCGGGATGATAACGATGCCCCATTCCGGGACCAATCAGATGCGTCAATGTGCCGCCTTCCTCTTCAAAAGCCTGCTCCATGACGCGAGCGGCTTGAATTTGTTTGTCTTTTTCGCCGCTGTAAGCCACGGTGGGAACGTTGAAAAAGTTTCGCACGTAATCGGGAGCATCGTACAAACCCCACAACACTTGCTCGTAGGAAGGCGGATAATTTTCGGGTTTCAGTCGATTATAACGGGCGGTTTCGGCAAAGCCCGCGCCGGGACTAACAGCCGCCCAGCGGTCGGTGTAATGCGCGCCGATATGCCACGCGCCAGCGCCGCCCATCGAAAAACCCATGAGCACGATGCGGTTGGGGTCGATCGCATAATGGGCGCTCACATGTGCAACCGCTTCGAGCACGTCAATCTCGCCGGCCGACTTAAAACCGATGCACTGCCGTCCGAACGGGTGCAGCACGATCGCGCCAGGCGGCGCGATTTGGCCACGGCTGGTTTCGCGCTGGCGGATGAAGTGCAGGTCGGTCGCTTTGTCGCCCCGGCCGTGCAGCCAAACGTAAAGCGGGGCCGGTCGAGAGGAATCGTGGTTGTCGGGAATCAGCAGGCCATAAGGTTGCGCCGACCCATCAATCGAGGAGCGATAACCTCGCACCAGGAGGCCGGTTTTGTCGGGCCAGTCGGGCGAACCGGCGATCAGTTGGGCAATGCGTTCCACGGCGGTCACCAGCGCGGCATCGGCCTTGGCGAAGTCTTTTTCATGGTAAAATTCGCCGTGCCGCAGCGCAAACGCCACCGCTTTCACATACACTTCGGCGTCGGCTTTCAAAGGATGTTCGATGTTGTCGAGCTGCGCTTGCAACGCCGCAATTTCCTTCTTCCACGAGGAGGCTCGCTCGGGAGGTATTGAGATTCCCGGCGGCGGCAACCGCCGGGGCAATGGCGGCGCGGCGGTGGCCAGCAGGGGAAAAATTAGTAGGCTGGCCGTGAGGAACGTTCGGGAGAGTCGATGCATGAGTCAGTCGTAATACAGTAAGATAGAGAGCACGGCAAGCGATTAGGGCAGGCGATAAACATTGGCGCCAGTCGGATGGCGCCTTGCCGGAATGCGTATTATACCACCCTCGCGAGCACGCGTGTTGGCAGTTCCGTTTGATCGACTTCCCCCACGATTACTGACCGAAAAAGAAAGAGCCTGTCTGTGACATCTCCGATTTCCGACGCCGCCATTCCCGACGATGACGTCGCCGCCGTGGCGTGGTGCGAAGAAGCCTACAACCAGCTTCGCGATGAAATGGCCAAGGTGATCGTCGGCCAGGAAGAAGTGCTGGAGCATGTGTTGGTCACGATGCTGGCCGGAGGGCACGCGTTACTAGACGGCGCACCCGGTTTGGCAAAAACGCTGATCGTGAGCTCCTTGGCCGAATCGCTGCATCTGACCTTCAAACGCATCCAATTCACGCCCGACCTCATGCCCAGCGATATCACGGGCGCTGAAATCATTCAGGAAGATCCCGAAACGCACGAGCGGGCTTATCGTTTTCTGCCGGGGCCGGTGTTCGCAAACCTGCTCTTGGCCGACGAAATCAACCGCACGCCGCCCAAAACGCAAGCCGCCATGTTGGAGGCCATGCAAGAACGGCAGGTGAGCGCCGGCGGCAAACAACACGACTTGCCCTCGCCCTTTTTTGTGTTGGCCACGCAAAACCCGTTCGAGCATGAAGGCGCGTATCCGCTGCCCGAAGCGCAGCTCGATCGGTTCCTGCTCCACATTTTGGTTGACTACCCTTCGGCCACCGAAGAATGGGAAATTGCTCGCCGTGTTACGTCGGGCCAGCAGGGAAAAATCGAACCCCGGCTCCAAGCCAAGGACATTCTCGCCTTGCAATCGCTCGTCGTGCGTACGCCGGTCAGCGACCAAGTATTAGGATACGCCTGGGCTTTGGTCCGGGCTTCGCGACCCGGCCAGCCCGAAGCGCCGGAGTTCGTCAACCAGTGGGTCAAATGGGGCGCCGGTCCGCGAGGACTGCTCACCCTCATCAGCTGCGCCAAGGCCCGCGCCATTTTATATGGACGCTACCACGCCACCGTCGACGACGTGCTTGCCTTGGCCAAACCTGCGCTGCGGCACCGCATCGCGGGCAACTACGCGGCGCAAGCCAATCACCTCACCAGCGACGAACTGATCGACAAACTTCTCGCCGCCACGCCTCCCGACAAACTGTATGAACAGCCGGCGGCTTCCTGAACGTGGTCTTATTTTTGTTCCTGGAGGCGTTCCGCGCCGTTGGAGTGTACGCTTCAGCGTGTTTTCTCCAGGGCGAAGGTGTATGATACGCCAAGACGTTTTGATGTTGCGTTCCGTCCCCAGGCGACGCAATTCCCTTACCTCTTGCACGACTGGATGCCACCGTTTTCATGGGCTTTTGGGTTGCTTTTTTGTGTGCCACTGGTTTTGCCAGTGTGAGTTCGGTTTTGAGTGGAAATCGATGGGCCGCTCGCCAGCGGTTTGCATTCTTGTGCTGGAAGCCGTCTAAAACCGATCAGGCATGGACGGGCAATCAGCCCCATGGTATGAGAATCTGGCATGGCAGTGAAACGTCCAAGCCGCCATCACCGAACTTGGCAGCGGATAAGGGTTTGCCCGAGGGCTTTTATTCAGCCACTCCACTGATACCTCAAAATGCACTAGAAAAGCCCATATGGCACACAAAAAAACAGGTAAAAACCGATGAAAACAGCGCCACCCAGCCGAGATCGATCAAAAATAGCTATTGTGGCAATATCTATTTGCCTCCTTGCAGGTTGTGCCGGCGAAGCAGTGCCAAGGAGTCAACGACGATGGCTGAACGCCATCGCAGAACTCAAAGGCTCGATGAGGAGAAATTTGAAATATGCGGAGGAAGCGTCAACGCCTGTGAACAAAAAATGGTATAGTTATCGCGCCCGATGTTTCCAGCGTGGAGTTGCGATACTCAATTCTCACCGTGAAGAATTGCCAGCACTACCGCTTATGATATCGGTTTTTCAACTACCCGACAGCAAGGAGCGGGGCCTGCCGTCTCGCGGCTTGCTCATTATCTGGCTTGAAACAGGTAGCACCGTGATCGGGGTCGCGCTAACGAACGCTAACGGTGCGACTATCCGATACACTGGTTTTGACCCCAACGATTATCTAGTGATCGGATTGAAAGACGATAATTATCAGCATTCGCAGCATCTTTTTTTTGTCAACCAAGACTCTGAAACAGTCGAGCAGTTTCCCGGACTTACCGAACCAGATACGCATTATGTTGAAGTGCCAGCCAGCGTCATGAATGGTTTATCGGAAGAAGACGCTTTTCAACTCCGCCTCATTCGTAGTGATGGCACGGAATCGGAGCCAGTCGAAGTTTTTTCGCTTTCCGAACCGGATTCGGAAAGTGAGCAGGCATCGAAAGTTGAAAAAGAAGGCAACGAGAGATAAAAAGGTGGCGGGAATGCTCTGTAGAAAACCCTCCGTTTCGGACTGAACTCACAACCAAACCCGACTACAAACCCTTCAAAACAAGCGGTTTTCAGAATCAGTTTAGCCACACAGTCTCAAATTCGATACATTTTCTACAGAGCATGGCGGGAACCTTTTTTGACAAAATGGGGTGAGATAAAAGTTGCCAGAAATCGTTTCTTGACCGGCGGATGCAAAAACTTCGTCGCACTGTTTTCGTGAGATTTGGGTTGCTTTTTGTGTGCCACTGGCTTCGGCTGTGCGAGTGCGGTTTTGAGTGGAAATCGATGGGCCGCTCGCCAACCGTTTGTATTCTTTGCTGGAAGCCGTCTAAAACCGATCAGACCTGGACGGGCAATCAGCCCCCATGGTATGAGAATCTGGTCTGGTATGACAGCGAAACGTCCAAGCCCCCATCGCCGGACTTGCCATCGGATGAGGGTTTGCCCAAGGGCTTTTATTCAGCCACTCCACTGATACCTCAAAATGCACTGGCGAAGCCAGTGGCACACAAGGAACAGTCCAACGCCCAAGAAAAACAGTGCCACCCTGCCGCAAATTAAGAAACGATGAAGAAACCACTCAAAAACAATGAAGAAATTCCCGGACGCTATTGGGTAAAACCAGTGGCACACGAAAAGAAGCTCGAAGCCCAATGAAAACAGTGCCACCCAGCCGCAAGCCAATCACCTCACCAGCGACGAACTGATAGACAAACTTCTCGCCGCCACGCCTCCCGATAAACTATATGAACAGCCGGCGGCTTCCTGAACGTTATCTTGTTTTTGTTCCTGGAGGCGTTCCGCGCCGTTGGAGTGTACGCTTCAGCGTGTTTTCTCCTGAATGAAAGTGTATGATACGCCCAAGACGTTTTTGACATTGCGTTCCGCCCCCAAGGCGACGCAATTCCCTTACCTCTTGCACGGCGGGATGCCGCCGTTTTCATGGGCTTTTGGGTTGCTTTTTTGTGTGCCACTGGCTTCGCCAGTGTGAGTGCGGTTTTGAGTGGAAATCGATGGGCCGCTCGCCAACCGTTTGTATTCTTTGCTGGAAGCCGTCTAAAACCGATCAGGCATGGACGGGCAATCCAGCCCCATGGTATGAGAATCTGGCATGGCAGTGAAACGTCCAAGCCCCCATCACCGGACTTGCCATCGGTTTAGGGTTTGCCCGAGGGCTTTTATTCGGCCACTCCACTGATGCCGCAAAGTACACTGGTAAAACCAGTGGCACAAAAAAACAACGCCACCCAGCCGTGGCGAGCACGCGTGAGAGCAGGCTGCATTGTTTCCGGAGAACTATAATGAATCATTTCACATTCGCGATTTTCGCGTGGGTCGTTTTTCTCACGTCGGCTGTTGAAGGCGCTCCCGTTGAACTGTTTGTGGCCAGCAACGGCCACGACCAAAACCCCGGAACGCGCGAAAGTCCATTCGCAACTTGTGTGGCGGCGCGAAACGCGATCCGAAACTTGCGGGCCACGGGCAGCTTGCTCAGTGAGGGCGTGATCGTTTCGATTCGTGGCGGAACCTACGAATTTACAGAGCCGTTGGTTCTCGACCGTCAAGATGGCGGAACCAACAACGCGCCGATCGTTTATCGCGCGGCGCCCGGAGAGAAAGTGCGTCTGACTGGATCGCGGCGCATTGAAAACTTTCTTCCCGTCGCGGAGGCTCGGGTCTTGAAAAAACTAGCCCCCAACGCACGCGGCAAAGTTCTTGTCGCCGACCTACGGGCCAGCGGTGTCGAAGACTTTGGCAAGGTTGCCGCCAAAGGACAACGGCTTGAAGTTTTCTTTCAAGATGCACCGATGCAACTCGCTCGTTGGCCGAATGAAGGATTTACAAAAATACTCGACGTCGTCGGCGACACCCCGTTCAAGTCGCATGGAATTCCTGGAACGAAGGAAGGTTGGTTTACTTACGACGGTGATCGGCAGAGTCGTTGGGCGGATGAACAAAATGTCTGGCTACACGGCTATTGGTTTTGGGATTGGTCGGACTCGTTCGAGAAAATGGAATCTGTCGATACCGCAACTAAAACGATTCGCCTCGCCCGGCCGTATCACCACTATGGCTATCGCAAAAACCAACGGTATTACGCGATCAACCTCTTAACCGAACTGGACCAACCCGGCGAATGGTTCGTGGATCGCCAGGCGGGGCTCCTCTACTTCTGGCCGCCGGCGCCAATAGAAGAGGGAAGCGTCACGGTCTCGGTGCTTCCGCATTTAGCACAGGTGCGCAATAGTGAAGGAATCGTCTTCCGTGGTCTTACTTTCGAGGGGACTCGGGCAACCGCCATCGAAATACAAGACTCTCAAAACTGTCGTATCGAAAGTTGCACGATTCGCAACACGGGCAGTTGGGGAGTGGTCATTCGCGGCGGATCTCATTGCGAGGTTCGACGCACAGAACTTTACGCCTTGGGCGAGGGAGGAATCTCGCTCAGCGGCGGCGACCGCAAAACACTCACACCAGCGAACCATGCGGTAATCAGCAATCATATCCATGGTTTCGGTAGAATCTATCGAACCTATCGCCCTGCCGTTGGCGTCTCTGGAGTTGGCCAGCGGGTTGCCCACAACCTCATTCACGATGGCCCGCACAACGCTATTCAACTCGGCGGAAACGATCATGTCATCGAATTCAACGAAATTCACAACGTCTGTTTCGAGACCGGCGACGTGGGCGCGTTTTACATGGGGCGAGATTGGACCCAGCGCGGCACTGTCATCCGCCACAATTACTTTCACGATATTCAGGGCCCCGGCTTGCACGGCGCGATGGCCGTTTATCTGGACGACGCCACAAGCGGAATACAGATTGTCGGCAATGTTTTTAATCGGGCGGGACGAGCGGCGTTCATCGGCGGCGGGCGGGATAATCTTGTCGATAATAACATCTTCGTCGATTGCCAGCCGGCGGTTCATGTCGACGCCCGCGGCGTCGGTTGGATGCACGAAACGATCACCGGATTAATGCCCCAGCGTCTACAAGCCATGCCCTATCGGCAGTCGCCCTGGAAGGACCGCTATCCGCAGTTGTTGACACTCTTGGAGGACGAACCAGGGCGACCGAAGTACAACGTGGTGCGCCGCAACATCTCCTGGGGAGGAACTTGGCTCAATGCCGACCAAAAAGCCAAGCCGCTGATTGTTTTTGAAAAGAACTTGCTCGACGTCGATCCACTCTTCGTGGGCGACCCACGGTCTCCGAACGCCACGATTCTCGATTTCCGACTTCATCCTGAGTCGCCCGCGTTGAAAATCGGGTTTGAACCGCTCCCGCTGGAGAAAATTGGGCTTTTGAAATGAGTCTCTGTGATGCGAGGATACGAGAATCATTCGCAGCCGTGGTGTAAAAGTCCGATATCTCCTTCCAGACAAGCGACGTAGGGTCCGCTGCGGACCGAGGTTACACTTCAACGTTGCAAACCAATTCCCAGTGTTGCAATGGATATCACCGAGGTGTGTTTCGAAGTGGTCGTATGAGACAAACCGACGCCCAACTATCGCCGCGCTCATGTTCCCCGAGGAACCTTTTTCTTTACGGTTGGGTCGAAAAAGGCGTTTACGAATTGAATTGGGGGAGCGGCCGGGAACATCCCGTCACCATTCCCAAACTCAATCGCAACGTTGGGGAGTGATTCCGGTCCGCATAGCGGACTCTACGAAGCTGGTACCGCAAGAAAACGCGGCCGAAGCGGCGGTCGTGGAGCAGATTGACGCAATCCCCATTTCATCTCTGGCCGAAGCGGCCGGCTTCCTTTCCGGCTCGCTCGAACGAAAGCTGACACCGCTGGGCGTCGAGGAGTTGTTCACGGCCTATTCGGGATACGATATCGACTATGCCGACGTGCGCGGCCAAGCCATGGCCAAACGCGCCGTCACCCTGGCGGCGGCTGGCAACCATAGTTTGCTCATGGTGTAGCCGGTTTACCCTTACGCTGTTTCTTGCCGTTTCTCTTCTTATGCTCCGTCTTGTAATCTTGCCAAAGTCACTGCACTTTGGGACGCACGAAACGCCAACCGTCGGAGTGTTTTCCGGCTTTCCACTTTCCTGCCGTGTCTTGCCCGATTTGATAGCCGCCGCTATCATTGGTCTATCTCTTGCATCGCAGAGGCTAGAAACGGATAGACCACTCAAGCGAGGTAAACATGGGCACGGCCAAAATCGAATTCAAATTAGGCGGCATATACTTTTCCGGGGAGGGCGACGAGGCTTGGGTCGCCTCGCAGCTTGACAAGATTCTGGACAAAGCCCCAGAACTTCTGGGCACTGCTCCGCCGGATGATGATCCCGAAAATAAATTGCCACGCGAGGACAACGGGGGCGGTGACGCTGAGGTCGGTAGTTTGGCAAAATACTTGCAGACCAAAAACGCAGCGACAAACCAGATGAAGCGATTTCTTGCTACCGCTGAGTGGCTCAACCTCCGTGGACAATCCAGACCTGCGACGAGTGATGTCACCAAAGCTCTGAAAGACAACCATCAGAGTAAATTGAGCAATCCCGCTGATTGCCTGAACAAGAATGTCAAGAAGGGAAATTGCGAGAAGGCCGGCAAACAGTTCTTCGTAACTTCCGAAGGTCGAAAGAGTCTTGAATAATGGCAGTTTCTCCGACTCAGGCACTTTTCGCGATTCCAAGTGGATTGCGAGATCCTCTGCTGGAAGAGTACCGACTCATTTTGCAGAACTACCTTGAACGCAAATGGCTGCCGTCAGAACTCAGCGGTGGGAGGTTCTGCGAGATTGTCTATACCGTCCTAGATGGCTTTGCGAGTGGGACTTATGCAAACGCTCCCAGTAAGCCGAACAACTTTCCGCAGGCGTGTCGGAACCTAGAAAATAATGGGCACGCTCCGAGAAGCTTTCAGATCCTGATTCCCAGGATGTTGCCGCCGCTCTACGAGATTCGAAATAACCGAAATGTCGGGCATGCCGGTGGTGACGTTGATTCAAATCACATGGACGCCACAGCTGTCCTTAGTCTCGCGAATTGGGTCATGGGAGAGTTGGTGCGCGTCTTTCATCAGCTGCCGATTGCTGACGCGCAGGATGTCGTCGATCAACTCGCGGAACGCCGCATTCCAGTGATTTGGCAGATTGGACAGATGAAGCGGGTTTTAGACACTTCACTGAAAATCCCCGATCAGATTTTACTCCTCATCGCGTCGTGTCCTTCGACTTGTTCGACGGATGACTTGTTCGTCTGGACAGATTATTCAAATCGGGCTTACTTCAACAAAGTGCTTCGCGAGCTTCATTCCAAACGATTTGTCGAGTTTGCGGCGAATCAGAACTCCGTTCAGATTCTCCCTCCGGGAGCCAAATACGTTGAAGAGAAGCTGATCCCGCAAGACTGATCAGCTTTTGGCCTTGATCAATTCGTGACTAATGATTGTAGCTCTGAAAGAGTTAGCCACGGGCGTCGTCGGTGCAGCATGCGGTGGCAGTTGGCGCAGACAAGGGCCAAGTCATCGAGCTTTGTATTTTGCCCCGGCTCGTAGTCGGATATTGGGATCGTGTGGTGGCACTCAATGTAGCAACGTAGGGTCCGCTATGCGGACCGAGGTTCTACTGCAACATTGCAAACCAATTCCCACCGTGTTGCAATGGACATCATCGAGGTGTATTTCGAAGTGGTCGTATGAGACAAACCGATGCCCAACTATCGCCGCGCTCATGTTCCCGGAGGAACCTTTTTCTTTACGGTTGGGTCGAAAAAGGCGTTTACGAATTGAATTGGGGGAGCGGCCGGGAACATCCGTCGCCATTTCCAAACTCAATCGCAACGTTGGGGAGTGACTCCGGTCCGCATAGCGGACCCTACGCCGCTGACTATGTTGATCGCCGTTCGAGTCGGCCAATGACGAACGAAACCAGCGCCGCCGATAGAATGATCGCGGCGCCAATCACGAGCATGGCGAAACAGGTGACGTCGGCAACATCGAAGTGTTTTGCCAAATCACCCTCTGCAGTAATGGTAACGAACGAGAGCGATGCGAATACAGGGAGCCAAAGTAGAAATCGCGTGTACGGCAGCAAACCAAATGATGTGCCGAAGAAAAGGCCAAAGAAGCCAAAGTAGATGAGCATAAAACCAAATTGCCCATAATTCTCAGGAGAATGCAGCGGCGGAACAAAAGCCGTTTCGAGAACAACAATAACCGCGATGTAGCCGGCGCTGCAA
This sequence comes from Planctomycetaceae bacterium, assembly GCA_003233175.1. Taxonomy (GTDB): domain Bacteria; phylum Planctomycetota; class Planctomycetia; order Pirellulales; family Pirellulaceae; genus SZUA-33. The sequence goes on from QIKY01000167.1 coordinate 23,213, forward strand.
AGCACCGCGCCAGCGGGCGCGCCGACCGTTGCCAACAGCGCTGCGGCAAAAGATCGGCTGAACGAAGTTCGAGTCTGGACCTCACCGTCGGGCGGCGTCAGCGGCGATTCGTAGGGGTTTTCAATTGGTGCGGGTCCTTTGTCCGATTTACCGCAGCCGCTTTTTTAGCTCGCCTTCAAGTTCGGCGGCCTGAATGTTGCGGCTGACCACGTTGCCTTTTTTGTCGACCAGAATGGTGGTGGGCAGGGTGAGAATGCCCATCTCGTTGGCCAGGCGGCTGTCGAGGCCGCCTTCTTCGTGGAGATTATGCCACGGCAGTTTGGCGATTCGCAGGAAGTCGATCATCTCCTGCTTCTGGTTGTCGAGGTTGACGCCAATGATCGCCAACCCGCGGCGAGCGTACTTGGTTTGAAGCTGCTTCAGAATTTGCATGTCTTCCTTGCAGGGTCCGCACCAAGTGGCCCAGTAGTGAATCACGACCATTTTGCCGGCGTAGGACGCGACGTCGACCGGTTTGCCGGTGGCGCTCACGCCGCGCAACTTCATTTTTTTGCCGACCGATTCAATTCTGCGTTTGGCGCCGGCCGACTTGGCGGCTTGCGCCTGTTTGGGAAAGTCCTTGACAATTCTGGCATACCAGGCGATGGCTTTTTTGTCTTGTCCGGCGAATTCCTCGGCCAAGGCGAGTTGCAGCATGGCTTCGGCGGAATCTTCGGCTTGGGGAAAATCCTCGACAAAGGTTTCGAGGTCTTCCAGCCATTTCTCTTGCACCTTGGCGAAGTCGGCGTCGGCGGCCTGCAACGATTTTCCGTACCCGGCCGACAAAAAGCGAAACTTCACATACGCGGCGAGTTCGTGGTCGTCTTTTTCCAACTGTTTGTAGAACGCTTGCAGACGTTTCTCGCCGCCGGGGTATTCTCCCGTTTGCACGGCCGCGCTGACGATATCGGCAAGCTGCTTGCTCCAATTCACACGCTCTTCGCCCTGGGTGGCGGCAACCAACTTAAAGAGCACGTCGGCGCGTAGGATTTGCAACTTGGCGCGCTTGGCGCCGGTCGCCGCGGCCAGCGATTTGTCGGCGTCTTCGAGCGCGGTGAGCAATTTTTGTGTTTCTTCGCTGAGCCCTCCCATGGCTGAACCTTCGACATCGACCGGCGTGGACAGCGAAGCCTGGAAGAAGTAGCCGGCATCGACCAAGTCGGCCTGCCCTTCAAGTAGATTGCCGGGAAGATCGATCAAACGCCATGCTGGGCCGACGCGAATCAAGGTGCCGATCACGACTTGCTGGTGCTTGCCATCGGTTTCCACGACGGCGGCCACGTTTTCATAGACGGTCAGATCTCGCGTGGAGCCGTCTTGTCCGGCCGGCACCACGCCGGGACGCGTCCCGCCGAAATGCACCCATTTCGAATTTTTCTTGATTTTGTTTTGGCGGCTGGCCAAGGCTTTGAATCCGGCTTCGGCGGCCGATATTTTTTGCCCCAACTCGCGTTCTTTTTTCTGGCTGAGGCCGAGTTGCTTGAGTTCAGCCGGCGAAAGCAGGAGACGGCGAAACTGCTCGACATCTCGATTCTTCAAGGCGTTCACGACTTCCTCCGTCACTTCCTCGGCGGAAATCGATTTCCATTTTTGAATGTGCCCCTCTTCGTTGGCGTCGATTCCCCAACGCGTGCCACTCGTGCCCAGCCAACGATGCTGGTCGGCCTTGCCGTTGAAGTCGCTATCGACATCGCGGTAAATTTCGATGCCGTTCTGGAAGTAGCACCAGAGGTCGACCTTGTTATCGATGTTCGTGTCGAGGAATCGTCGCAGCAGTCGGCCGGCGCTATCGTAAACTTCCCAGCCCTTGACGCCTTTTTCCGTCGCGGAGCGAACCGTGCAGCTTTTGGCTTCTTCAGCAGTGGGTCGGTCGTATTCAATATCTCGCTGGAGAGGCTTGAGCGCCAGGGCGGCTGCGGCAGACGGCTTGGCCGCCAAAACGTCCGACCCCGCAGCCAGAACCAATAAACCCACGCTCGTGGCGCCGGCAAAGCGTCGAATTGCTTGAAACATCGTTCCGCACCCTTCTCAAGTTCAAAAAACACAGCTTCAATAAACACAGCTTCGGCAACTCGCCAATCCAACAGACCGCACACGCCCGCGGCGCGCACCAAGACCCGCCTTCTACGATCTTCGGACACTTCCTCGCCGGAACATCATTGAAACATGACATAATCGCACCGGTTCTTCCGATTCGCCGGACAGTTCCAGCACCGCCCCGCCCGGAAGCAACAGCCGGGCGTTGGTGGGTTGCGACATTTGAGTTTCTCCCTGAACCTGGATAGAAACCCAAAATCCACCACCAAAGAAAATCATCCCCCCGCCGAACGCTTACCGTATCGTCGCCTTTCGCTCCGAGGAAGTAGCGTTCTTTCACTGAGCGAAAGACAACACTCATTGTTCGAACGCTCCTAATTGTCGTCATTCGCGACGTCGACTCCCATGTTGAATAGGGCGACCAAAGTCTTGGCGAAGATCACCGAAGCAACACCTCCGCCAACATACATTGGTTTGTTGTTGACCTTCCGAGTTATCACGACAGCCCAATCGCCCTTTCGTAATGTGCCGATAGATTTTTTCTGGTCGGCTTTGACGTCGAAGACATGTTTTTCGGATGTCTCCAAGTGAACCATGACAACTCGCAGGTCATAGCCTTGGCCTGTTACATCGTCGACGACAAAATTTTCCACCGAGACCTTCTCCGCACGAACAGCGTTAACGCCTCCGGCAAAGAACGCCACACCAAGCACAACGCAACACACGAACTTGTTAAGTGAACGCATTTCTTATCACCAATCATGCTTTTGACAAGCTAAAAGTGTCGCGATATCCCGTTCTATCGCAGTGACTTCACGTTAACGCCTATTTATAGATCAATCATCTCCACTTACCACTGACTAATGAAAAACTTTAGGCGATTTCTTGCTCCAGCAGCCAGTCTTCTAAAATAACGTGCTCCACCAGCAGCACGCGGAGCAAGGCGGTTCGTTCGGGCAACAGGGCGCTGAGCCAGGGCCGTGTGACTAAACGCGCCATCGTGCGAGTTCCTATTTGCGCCTCCACCTGAGCACTGACGTTCTCTCGCAAACGCTTGTAGGTGGCCGGAAAAATGTTCGGCGCCGGCCCCACATGGATCACCGTTTCAATGCCTGAGGTGAGCGTATGGTAGATGGCGTCCCAGAGTTGTTGCGGGTGGTCGATCCATTTGCGGAGGAGTTCGCGGGTGTTGGCGTCGGTGTAGCTGACCGCTCCGGTGGCGAGGGAAAAGATGGGAGGTTTCGGTTCGCGAAAGCCGCCGGGAATTTGATGCAGCATCTGCGAGCAGCGGTCGGCAATGCATTTTTCCCAAACAATGGGAGTGTGCAAGGGAGGCCAGCGTTTGTCGTTTTTGCGAAGATAAACTCGCTCGTCGGCTGTTTCGGAAAGACGTTTGTGGAACCGGGACAACGAGTCTTGTTGGCCCATCAGGAGGGCGGAGTTGGGAGAAAGGTAGGTCGAGACGCCCACCACCCCGCGGCCTTCTTGGTTGGTCAAGAGGCAGTCGCGAATAATTTCGTCGACCGGCAATTCGTTGCCGCGGGAAAACAGAATGCCGAGCGTGACATCGCGGGCCAACTCCACGCAGTCGTCGGCCAAGGCCAGCGGAATTTGCAGCGCCTCATGCAGACCAATCACGCCGCCGGCGGCCAGCGCCGTGATTTCGCCCAGGCTGTAGCCCAGCGCCAAACGGGCGTCGGCGTATTTCACTCCATGAAATTCCTCCAGTAGACGAATCTGCGAAATTTCCATCGCCACGATCATGGCGATGGCGTCGCCATACGAGGCCAGATCCGTCTCACGGCGTTGCCGCACGCGCTCGGCCAAATCGCAACGGCGACCGGCGACCTTTCGAACGATTTCCGAGGCTTCGTCCAGGCAAGACTTCACCACAGGACCGTAATCGGGCCGGGCGAGTAATTCGTCGCTCCGGCCGAGGTTGGTTATGTTGTAGCCTCGAAAGGCAAAGGCGGCGGCCGCTAATCGCTCGCTGAGCTGCTGCTGGTCCATGCTGTTGATAATCGTTCGTGCAAACTGCCGTTATGATACAAAGAGCGCTGCACAATCAGCGAACCGATAACGTAGGGAAACGGCCGAGAGAAACGGCCAGGAGAAACGGTGGTGACTCAATCCCAATCTTCTTGTTTTCCCAAGCCGCCGCGCCAAGCCTCCAGCGACTTCAACACTTCGTCCCGATCTTCGCGCGTGGCCCACACGGATTCATCTTGTTCGAGATGTATTTCGTATTGCCCTTCGCGAGAGCAGTCTTCATGGCCGCAGAAATGAGGCACGTCGGAAACCCACACAATGCGATACATGGGAATGTGTTTGTCGTCGGCGAAACAAAAAATCGAAACCATCTCTTTCTACTCCGAGAATGCAGGACGTGTTCCCTCGTCATTTTACACCAGCAGGTTTCGCCGCCAATAGACGCCGCCAATAGACATTGCCGCCGGGCCGTTCTTATTTCCCCAACTCTTGCGAGCGCAACGTGGCCTGTTTGACCGCCGCAATCGCGGCGGAGCGCAAGCCGCCATCTTCCAGTGCTTGTAGTCCTGCGATGGTGGTTCCTCCCGGGCTGGCGACGCGGTCTTTCAAAACGGCGGGATGCTCGCCGGTTTCGAGCACCATGCGTGCGGCGCCCAGCAACGTTTGAGCGGCCAACCGCAAGGCCACGTCGCGGGGCAGGCCCATCTGCACGCCGCCATCGGCCAAC
>QIKY01000169.1 GCA_003233175.1 Planctomycetaceae bacterium
TGGGCATTGACCCCGAGAAAATAAAATCCATCCCGCCAAAAAACCCGATATGATAAACTCAAACCACCAAACCTGGCGCTGTCCAGTTAGGCTCCAAATTATCAATAGTTATTTGTCAATTGTCATTGATCATTTACGGCGTTGGAATAAACCAGTTGGAATAAACCATGGGCTATCAAACACTCCACGCCTGCCTGTACGATTTGGACGCAACCGGCCGATTGGTCCGACTGGATACGCCGGTCGACGCCCACTTGGAGGCGGCCGAAATTCAACGCCGCGTGTTTGCCTCCGCCGGACCCGCCGTGTTGTTCACCAACGTGAAGAACTGCCGGTTCCCGATGGCGTCGAACCTGTTTGGCAGTCGCGACCGCATCGACTATCTATTTCGCGACGCCCTGCCGCCTCTCCGCCGCTTGTTCGAACTTAAAATCGATCCTGGCGAAATCGTGAAACATCCCACGCGGTATCTGGGCGTTGCCGCCACGCTGTTCAAGGCGTTGCCGAAGCGTTGCCGCCGGGGCCCCGTGTTGGCGAATAGCATTCGTATTTCCGAACTGCCGCAACTCACCTCTTGGCCCGACGACGGCGGCGCGTTTATCACCTTGCCGCAGGTCTATACCGAAAGTACGCGGAAGCCGGGTTGTATGCATTCCAACTTAGGCATGTATCGAATCCAACTCTCCGGCGGCGATTACAAACCCGACCAAGAGATCGGCCTGCATTATCAATTGCATCGGGGCATTGGCGTGCAACAAGCGGAGGCGATGCAGGCGGGCCAGCCGTTTCACGTCAATATATTCGTGGGCGGCGCGCCCGCGATGACGCTGGCGGCGGTCATGCCGCTGCCCGAAGGCGTGGCTGAATTGACCTTTGCCGGTATGTTGGCGAGAAAACGTATGCGCATGATTATCGGCCACGCGCCGTTGCCGATTTACGCCGACGCCGATTTCTGCATTTGCGGTGTGGTGGAGCCGGGAAAACTATTGCCCGAAGGCCCCTTCGGCGATCATCTCGGCTATTACAGTTTGACGCACGATTTTCCCGTGCTGCGGGTCACGAAAGTACTGCATAAACCTGGAGCGATATGGCCGTTCACGGTGGTGGGCCGTCCGCCCCAGGAAGATACGTTCTTCGGCCAGATGATTCACGACCTGACCGGACCGATTATTCCCAGCGTGGTTCGCGGCGTGCGGGCGGTGCATGCGGTGGATGCGGCGGGCGTGCATCCGCTCATGTTGGCCATCGGCAGCGAGCGTTACACGCCCTACCAAGAACGCAGCCAGCCGGCCGAACTGCTCACGCAGGCCAACGCCATTTTGGGGCAAGGGCAAATGTCGTTGGCCAAATATCTGTTGATCGTGGCCGGGGAGGACGATCCTCAACTCGACATCCACGACATTCCCGCCTTCCTGAAGCAACTGCTGGAGCGCATCGATTGGCGGCGCGACCTGCATTTCCAAACCCGCACCACGATCGACACGCTGGACTATTCCAGCGGCGCCTTGAACTCCGGCTCCAAGGTCGTGATGGCGGCGGCGGGGCCGGTCGTGCGGGAACTGCCAACGGAAATACCCGCCGATTTCAACCTGCCGGCCGAGTATACAGAGCCGCGCGTCTGCCTGCCGGGCGTGTTGGCGGTGCGGGCGCCTGCCTGGAAAGCGAACAGCGCGGCCGCATTTGCCGAAGCGATCAATGAACAATCCCCGCTCAACCAATTTCCGCTGGTGGTGTTGGTCGACGACAGTCGCTTCGTGGCGGAGTCGCTCAATAATTTCCTCTGGACCGTCTTCACTCGCAGCAATCCTGCGGCGGACATTCAAGGCGTGGGCGCCTTTATCGACGACAAACATTGGGGCTGCCGCGGCAGTTTGATCCTCGACGCCCGCGCCAAACCGCACCACGCGCCGCCGCTGATTGCAGACCCGGAAGTTTGTAAAAAAATCGACGCCTTGGCGGCCTCTGGCGGCCCGCTGAGTCGTTTTCTCTAACTCATTTCGCCCTAGGCGCCTGGCCAAGAACTATTCCGTTTTTTTCGGATTTGGGCCAGGCTGAGAGGTCAGGCGTTTTTGATTTCATATCCTGGAAGGATAAAAGCCATTAGCCGGCGGTCGAGCGCAGCGAACACCACCGGAGTCTCGATACGCCGAAATACCCCATCCCAGCGACGATGCCAGCCGCCGTTGGAGTGTACGCTTCAGCGTATTTTTTTTGGAGGCGTGCGCGATTCCGAAATCACGTTGACGCGTACACTCCAACGGTGGGCGGCGCGAATGGCGGCGTTGTATTGAGGCGTTCGGTCTGGCATCCCGCCGGGATGCATCGCGATTGCTGCGCCGACCAACCGGTGGCGTCGCTCCGCTCAGCCACCGGCTAATGGCTGCCAAGCCTCCGGCTTGATGAGAATTCCAGAACACTATTGCGCAGAATAGATCTTGGGCAGGCCCTAGGTTGCCAGAGGCAGTTGATCAAGCTCATCGGGGTCGACGATCCAGCCCCGGCATCGGGGGCTGCCGCAGAGGCAGCGAATCGCGGTTTCCGCGGGCCAGCAATAGTCGATCGTGAGCGGTTCGCCGGCTTGAATTTGGCGAGTCGCGCACAGCCAAACCGATTCTTTCTCACCATCGACTTTCGCCCAAGAGATAAATTCGCAATTGGGTTCGCAGGAATGATTCAAAAACCGATAGGGAGCACGGGGCTCCAACGAGAAGTCGCCGCCCATGTCGATGCAATAATCGGAGCTGTAGTCAGGATCATCGATCCATTCGCCTTGCACTTCTCCGATGACATCGTCGACTTGAAAACTTCTGATCGCCAGTACGCCATACCCCAACTCCGTTTGCTCCACGAGCACGCCATCTACCGAACTCTCCATACGCCGAACACTCCTTTACCCTGTTTCTTGTCTCGCGCCCCGTTACGCGCGGCGCGGCCTTCGCACGGTATACTTCAACCGGCGAAGATCGTCAAAGGGGCGCGTGGAAAAACGCGGTAAGGAGTGACGAGGCTTGGCTCGCATTCAAGCGGCGGAGCGGGAAGTTCGCGCGTGCTTTCGCAGGCGCCGCACTTGCTTGAGCACAACTTGGCGATCAGCATGTTGCCGGATAAAACGCCGAGCTGTTTCCACGGCCATCGTTACCGAATGGAAGCCGTGAAAATACGCGCCCGCCTCGGCCTCGTTTCTCACGGAAACATGAAACATTTGGCGAACGATGGTAAAGCCGGTGCGGCGCCGCGAAACTTCAATCGCCCAGCCTTGGTGCGTTTCGGTGAAGACCGTTTGGGAAGCGACTCGCGGCGCGTTGGGTTTGGTTTGCATCAGCATGCATCACGAAATCGTGGCTAAGCAACGGGTGTGAAAAAACAACAACCGTGTTTTGGCTCCGCAAAATCAACGACGCGGCGCGGCGCGATACCCACCCGCCGTTTTCCGAGACCGCGACCTGCGGTTGTACACTGTTTTTGCCCTGCCGACCTCTCTTTGAGGACCGCCGACTGCTCCCTCGAACACCTGAACATCGCGAATGGCGCCTTCAAATTCGCCGGGGCGACTTTCCACGATTCCATGGTCGACATACTCGTCGTCGACATAGCCTTCGTCGTTATACGCTTCATCAGCAAACACCTCGCCGCCGCCAGCCGATCCACAACCCTCGTGTATTCGAGAGCCCCAAAGATTGCCCAGCCGGGCGCCGCTGCATTCGTCGCTGCCGCAGGAATCGCAATTTTTTTGGCCTGTCCAATTTCCGTAGTCGTCGCAAGAATCGCAGTCGTCGGGCGCGTCGTTGATCCAAGGATGCAAGTAGAATTCACCGCAGCCGGAGCCGCAGGTCAGTGCGTTTTTCATGTAAGACAGCAAACCGATGCCGCCTCCGCCGCCGGCGCATGAATCGCAGCCGCCGCCTCCGCAGTCGGCGCACGCCGCCGCAATGGGCGCGCCCTCGAAGCCGCCCCGGTAGAGGCTGTCGGTGCAGCACCCCGTAGCCATCACCACCATCAGAGACGCCCAGCCTAGGCCGAAGAATCGCAACATCATCGAAGTTTCCTTTGTCGTAAAGTCGCCATGCTTCGCACGGTCGCCGAGAGGTCGTTCAACGGCAAATCAGAGCCGGCTGGATACGCCAGCACATCAAAAACGCCAGCACTCCAGGCGGCGCAGAGCGCGTTTTCCGGCCTGGATAGGTTTATCGACCGCCTAATCCGCAAAATCGAGAAAATCGCCACAAACTCCGCATCTTAATAGGTGCGGGTCGGTTGTCGTGGTTGGCGGGTGTTTTATACTGGCCCTCGTTGTTGGCTCGCACTTTCGACTTACTCGGATTTGACCATGACCTCACTCCCCATTCAGCGGTTACACCACGCCGCCCTGACAACCGCCTCTCCCGAGCGGTCCAAGGCGTTTTACATTGAGGTTTTAGGGTTCAAGGAGTTGGAGCGGCCGGGGTTCCATTTCCGCGGCGGTTGGCTGGCGGGCTACGGTATGCAGATCCACATTATCGAAAATGCGGCGGGAGTTGGCGAGCGTTCCACGGAAATCGATTCGCGCAGGAACCATTTGGCCTTCGCCGTGGACGACGCCAGCCAAGTGACCGCCATTCTCGAAGAGCACGGCATTGCGTATCGTGAGCAAGTGAACGCTGGCGGCATCCATCAGACCTTTTTCCACGACCCCGACGGCCATCATATTGAAATCGCGGAGTATCCACCCGACCCTCCGTTCGTGGTGAACGATCAAACCTAAGAGCTCCTAACATAACCCCTGTTTGGCGTTTCAAACACGGAGTTTGATGCTGACCTACTAAGTTGTGTTAGAAGGTATAAACATACACAGATGAATCACAGAGCAATGGCGGCCTAAACGCGTGAATGAAACTTCAGAGTCGATCGAAGAAGCAAGAGAACCCTCGGAATCTTTTGAGGAAGCGCTGCAGCGTTGTAGTTTGGACTTTCCGGAGCAGCAATTCGCCCAGTTAGACAACTACCGCGAACTGCTCTGGGGATGGAACAAGAAGCTCAACCTGACGCGCCACACCGACTTCGATACGTTCGCCTCGCGCGATGTGGTCGACGCCTGGCAACTCGCGCAGCATTTGCAGCCGGGAGAAGAGGTGTTGGACGTCGGCTCCGGCGGCGGCGCGCCCGGAGTGATACTCGCGATAATACGTCCTGACTTGCAAATGACGTTAGCCGAATCGGTCGGCAAGAAAGCGCAAACGCTCGATTCCATCGTGGCCGATCTCGACCTACCGGTGGCGGTTTTCAATTCCCGCGCCGAACATATGCTCGACGACTTTCGCTACGACGTGCTTGTCGCACGCGCGGTCGGTTCGATGTCGCGCATGCTGAAATGGTTTGAGCCCCACTGGTCTGCCTTCCATCGGCTGCTGCTCATCAAAGGCCCTCGCTGGGTGGACGAGCGCAAGGAAGCGCGGGAGCGCGGCCTGTTGAGCAACCTCGAATTGAGGCGTGTGGCTTCGTACCCCATGCCAAGCACGGAATCGGAAAGCGTGATTCTGCAAATCACGCTGAAAGAATAGCGGACGATGGAATGGACCTTGGCGCCTGCCCAATAGCAATTCCGTTTTTTGGGGAATGCTCTTCTCCAACCCCGCCAAACGATCTAAAACACGTCCATTCTCATCCGCCGGAAGGCGTGAGCATTCTTGCTCGAACATGTCGGGACTCCTTGCTGGTGGGGTTTTTAGTCCAACACAACATTAGCAGGAGTCGGGACTTATGAAAACTTGAACGGATCGCGTTTGCGAGCCAATGCCAGCCGCGTGGAGTATATCTGGCATGTCTTCGGGATGAGAACCGGGTGTGTAGCATCAAGATGTCCTCACACCAAAACCGCCGGCGGCGGCAGTCATTTTACCAGTCGCGGCTCCAGCCCCGCCCGACCAGATTCTCCCCACCTCGCTCAAACGCCATGCCAGTTGCAAACTGCAAGGTGCGCTCGAGAAACGCTGCTGCCCGATTTCTTCTTATGCGGGTCTCTCTTGACCTCATCTCGGGGCTGCGCCTACGATGACCGAAAGTGCTTTGTCTTCTGCATGGATGCAATGATAAGATGGAGAAGTTTTCCCGCCAAACAACCGCTCTGGCTGTCGGTGTGCTAGCAGTTTCGCTGGCGATTCGACTCGGCGCCGGCGTTTGGTGGCAGTCGCGAATAAGCGACGACGCGCTCTTCGGCCTGCCCGACAGCGAAAGTTATTGGCTGCTGGCGGAATCGGTTTATGAAGGGCGTCCCTACGAATTCGGACCCGGAGGGCCGCGTATTTTTCGTGCGCCGGGATATCCGCTGGCGCTGGCGGGCGTGTTCTACCTGATTGGCAAACCGGTTCACAAAGGAACGGGCGAATCAAAAACAGGTGAATCATTGCGAGCCGTTCAAGCAGTAAGGATTTTTAACGCCGTTCTCGGCGTCTTGGCGGTGGGCGGGGTGATGTGGTTGGCCGCCGCTTTGTTTGATATTCGAGCGGCGTTTGTCGCGGGGCTGCTAGCAGCGTTCTACCCCGGCGCTGTCGCGATGAGCGTATTCGTATTGAGCGAAGCACTTTTTTGTCCGTTGATGCTGGCGCAACTCATCGCCTGGATATCGGCCGTGCGAATCGACTGCCCAAAACGAGCGGCGTTTGTCGCCTGGCTGGGCGGATTGATTGCCGGCGCCGCGATTCTCGTGCGTCCCAGTTGGCTGCTGTTCACCCCCGGAGCGGCGCTCTTGGCGGTGCTCGTTTGCCGTCCTCGCGCACGGCACGCTCTTTGCGGGCTGTTGATGATGCTGGGGCTCGTAATGGCCATGGCGCCTTGGTGGGTGCGAAATTATGGCGTCACTGGTGCGTTTGTTCCCACGACCTTGCAAGTGGGCGCGAGCCTTTACGATGGCCTCAATCCGCAGGCCACCGGCGCCAGCGATATGCGTTTCGCTGCTGTTTTCCATCAAGCCCAAAAAGACGACGACCTCCGCACAGGCGCCTCGCCGGCCGGTTTTGAACAACGTCTCGACGCCCGTCTGCGCGATGCTTCGCTCAGTTGGGCGGGAGCGAACCCTGGGCGGGTGCTGGAACTGGCGGTGATCAAATTTCGCCGGATGTGGAGTGTTTGGCCGCATGCCGCCGAATTCTCCAGCCCCATGCAAACCTGGGTTTCGGCTTTGGGTTTCACGCCGATTTTTTTGGCGGGGCTGGTCGGAATAGCGATGTTCGCCAGGCGCGGCTGGCCGTACGTTCTGTGCGCCTTGCCGGCCGTGTATTTCACCTGCCTACACATGATTTTCGTCAGTTCGATTCGCTACCGTCAGCCCGCCATGCTGCCCTGGATTGTGTTGGCGGCGGGCGCCGTTGTGTTGTTGCTCCCCGCAACCCAGCCACGAAAGGAGCCGACCCATTAGCGCTCGCTGGTCTGGCCGATTTCGCATGCTGATACTAGGACTGTCGTTGACGGTTTCGGTCGTGGCCGTATGCGCGATCTACGCAATGAATCGGATCGACGAAGAAATTCGCGGCTTTGTCGAGCAGAAGCTCCGCAGCCACTACACAGGGCTTTCGATTAATGTGCGTTCAGCGCGGCGCGTGGAGGGAAAAGGAATTGAAATTCGCGACCTTTCAATTGTCGAACCTTCGGGTGACATTGGTTCGGCCACGCTGGTGCAGATCGACGAGATTTTGATCGCCTGCCAAGCCGATCTTTCACATTTACTTTCGGGGTCGATCCAGCCCGATCAAATTATTATCCGGCGTTTGCGACTGCAAGCCACGCGCGGCGCCAATGGAACATGGAGCACGGCCCAACTTTTTCCACTGCCGAAATTCGGTGAGTCGAAAGCTCCCGTTATTTTGGAAGACGCGGTCATCGAATTGACCGACAAAGCCAGCGGCCGGCGCGAGAATGTTCATTTAATGCGGCTGCGTCTGGAGCCGGTTGCCGATGCGTACCAGGTCCGAACGGTTGTGGAATTTTCGGGCGCCGCACAAAGCGACCTGTTCACCAAACTGGAATTCAAGGGCCGCGCCGACCCCGCCCATCTTACCTGGAACATTGAGGGGCAGGCTTTTGGCGTCTCGATTTCGTCGGCCGACCTGCAACCTTGGCGCGACCAACTTGCCGGCGTGCTGCCCGCCGACGCCACCTTTCAAATCAACAGTGAGTGCGCCTTCCGCGCCGCCAGCGCCGCTTCTCCCGAAGAGGAAATTTCCTTCGCCCTGGCCGGACGCCTGACCGCTGGCCGCCTGCAAGACCGCAGGCTGCCAGCGCCGCTGACGCAGCTACAGGGCGAATACTACCTCGATAATCGTGTCGCCAAATTACAGGCATTCGAGGCACAAAGCGGCGCCGCCGAGATTCGAATGGACGTAAAGTGCGACGATTGGAAAAAACGCGGCCCAACCACGATCGATCTTTCCGCCACGAATCTCGAACTCAACAACGCAATTCGCAACGCGTTGCCGCCCGATAAACAAGCCACTTGGGATAAATTTCAACCTCGCGGAAAAATCGACGCGAACGTCCGACTCGAATTCGACGGAACGAGTTGGCGGCCGACCGTCGCCGTGCAACTGCGGCAAACGTCGTTCGCCTATGACGCCTTCCCCTACCGCGTGGACCGGGCGTCGGGCGAACTCCAACTCAACGGCGACCTGCTCACCTTCAACACGCTGGCAATGGCCGAACAAACTCCAGTGGCCATTCAGGGAGAAATCCGAAACCCAGGCCCCAACGCCACCGGTTGGATCGACATCAACACCCAGCAGCCGGCGCCATTGACGGAAAAACTGTTCGCAGCGCTCAAGCCGGAGCATCGAGAAGTGCTGCGAAAATTCTCTCCCAGCGGAATGCTCACATTTTCAGGACGCATCACGTGTTGTGGTTTGAATAAGAGGCCGGAAAAACATTTTAGGGTGGGCGTCCGCGATGGTTTCATTCAATTCGCCCACTTCCCGTATCCCCTGCGGCAGCTGAGCGGCGTGTTCGAGATCAACGACGACCGCTGGACCTTTCACGACCTGGAGGCTCGAAACGGCAGCGGGCTGATAAAATGCCACGGAACGTTTCAGCCAGCGAACATTGGCCAGCCTGTAAACAATGGCCAGCCGGCGGGAGTGGGCGGCTACCAACTCGTCATGCACTTCGACTGTTCCAACGTGCCCTTGGCGGAAGAGTTGCGCAACGCGCTGTCGCCCAATGCCGGCAAACTTTGGACCGACCTACGGCCGCGCGGAACGCTCGATCAGCTGAAAATCGAACTGGTGTACGATACGCGTCCTCGCAAACTCTCGCTGGATATCGTGGCGCAAAAATGGCCGGAAACGCCGCCGCGTCCCGAACGCAGTTTGGCCATTGTTCCGGTTTGGTTTCCCTACCACATGGACAACCTCACCGGTTGGGTTCACTACCGCGATGGCATTGTGGAAGTAAAAAACGTGCGGGCTTCGCACGGCGACGCGCGTCTGACCACCAACGGCGCGGCGCGCGTGAATCCTGATGGGAGTTGGAGCGTCAGCTTGCGTGAATTGCATGCCGACCGCTTGCGGAACGATCACGACTTGGTGAGCGCTTTGCCCGCCCCGTTGGGAGAAGCGGTTCTGAAGCTGAACTTGAAGGGACCGCTCTGGGTGCAAGGCGGTCTGGAATTTTCCGGCGGTCCGACGCGGCCCTTCCAATCGAACTGGGATCTTGATTTCGATTTCGAGAACGGCAGCCTGCAATGCGGCATCGATTTGGACCATATCCATGGCGGCATTCGCTTGAAAGGCGGCGGGCAGGGAGGCGAATTTTATAGCCGTGGCGAGTTGGAGGTCGATTCGCTGATCTACAACGGCGTGCAGGTCAGCCATATTTCCGGACCGGTCGTGATCGATGCCTCTCGCATTACGTTCGGCGCCTGGACGCCGCAACTGGACAACGTCGCTCCGCACCGCCTCAGCGCCGACGTATTTGAGGGAAAACTTCAAGGCGACGCCTCCATTTCCTTGCAAGGCGCCGGCGGCTTCGCCCTGCAAGCCAACCTGACCGCAGGCAACCTGGAAGTATTCTCGCGGGAAATGATGCCCGGCAGCCAGAAAATTTCTGGAGACGCCCAAGCCTTCATCCGAATGAGCGGCCAGGGCGGAACGCATACGATTCGCGGCGTCGGGAGCGTGCAACTTCGCCATGCCGATATCTACGAACTCCCGGCGATGGTGAAACTTCTGAAAACACTGCGATTTCGCCCGCCCGACGCAACCGCCTTCGACAGCAGCGATATCGAATTCCGCATCGTGGGCGAGCAAATTTATCTTGACCGGCTCGACTTCGCCGGCGACGCGATCAGTTTGCAAGGCAAGGGCGAAATGGACACCCAGCGTTCGATCAATCTGTACTTCAAAACGCTGGTCGGCCGAGACCACAACCCGTTGGTCCGCTGGGTGCTGGGCGAAGCCAGCGGACAATTGCTCTTGATTCATGTCGACCGAACATTAGACAATCCTCGTTTCACCCAAGAGCCGCTTCCAGGATTGAACAAGGCCCTACAGCAGATCTTCCCCGAGACACACAATAATCAGCCCGCCAGCGCGGAATCACGAACGACAACACGGCGAAACCGGTTCTAAGACATTTTTATCCCTCCCTTTTTTTCTGGAGGCTGTCGATGAGCGTCGGACCCACCAATATGGCAAGTTCGCTTGCCGCCACGCAGCTCGCCCAAACCAAGGGATCGGATGTCGATCGCACCACGCACGAGCGCAGCAACCAAACCCAAAAATCAAAGGCCGATCAAAAAGCCGCCAACGTGGAGGGCGTCGGCGAAACCGAACAAGACAGCGGCGTTGCCGACCGCGACGCCGACGGTCGCCGCGTTTGGGAGCTAGGCGAAGAACCCAGCGAAAACGACGACGCGGAAGAACAAACATCCGCCGATAAAGATACCCCCAAAAGCAAGGACGCCACCGGCCAACGCGGGAAACAGCTCGACTTGAGCGGCTGACTCGCACCGTTGGAGTTCACGCTTTAGCGTGTTTTCGTCTCCGACGCACACTGAAGCGCGAACTCCAACGGTGGGCGCAAAGTGCGCTGCCGCACCCCGCACCAATCGAACAATGCCAAAAAACGCATGAAAATAAAAAGCCCCTTCCTGAATCGCGCTCTCGGAATAACGGTTGCGGCGATCTTTCAACGTTGGATGAACACGCTCGACTACCGAATCGCCTTTTACGACCGGTTATGCGATCCAACGAACGTGTCATGCACAGAGTCGGGGATTCATGTCTGTTGGCACGAGTACGTTCCGGTTCCCCTGCAGACGCTGGGTCACGCCAATATGTCGCTGCTGGTCAGCCGGCATGGCGATGCCGAACTGCTGGCGCAAGTGGCCGATTTCCTCGGCTTCGGCACGGTTCGCGGCTCTACGAATCGCGGCGGCGCCGCGGCGCTGCGCGAACTGGTGAAATCGCGACGCCGCTTTCATATCGGCGTCGCGCCCGATGGCCCTCAAGGACCGCGGCGGCGGCTCTCGCCGGGCATTATTTATTTATCTTCGCGGTTGGGCATGCCGATTGTTTGCACGGGCGCCGCCTACGACCGACCCTGGCGCGTCAATAGTTGGGACCGCTTCGCCATTCCGCGTCTTTTCTCCCGCTGCCGTTTGATCATGGGGCCTCGCTATTTGGTCCCACCGAATTTGGACCGCCAACAAATCGAACAACATCGGCTCTGCGTGGAGCGTCGTTTGGAAGTTCTCACCCAGGAAGCCGAAGCCTGGGCGGCGAGTGGCGTCCGGCGGCATGACGAATACGCTTTGTACGACGACAAAAAACAGCAGCGTCTGGAGAAACCCACGGGCGAACCTGCCTCTTTGGCCGCACCGGCTGTATCGCCGGCCGAGTGTTCTAAAGCGGCGTGAACGAAGAACGCTTTTGTTTCATGGGCGCCGCGCCGTTGGAGTGTACGCTTCAGCGTGCTTCGTCCAGGGGAACCTTTCACGGTGGCGGAGGAAATCGCGACAACAATCTAGCCGCCAGCGAGTATCCCATTAACGGTTGCGAAGAATGGAAACGCAGAGCTCGCAAAAGGGTAGAGGGCCGCGGAGAAGAAGAAGGCGTTCATGCATTTTTTGCGGCCAACGGCCTCACGACGCTCACCGGGGCTGATCTCTGATTGTGAAATCAGGCGCCTTTTGAGTACCATGGAGTTTGTGGGCGAAAGGCACTGGGGCCAAACGCCTGCCCCGCTGCTTTTCTTACAGGACTCAAAAATCGAATATGGCCGCAGTCCAGTTTCAATGCCCCCATTGTGCGGGCCTGTTTCAAATCGATCAGTCGCAAACCGGCCAGGAAGTCGCCTGTCCGACGTGTGGCGGTGTGATTGTTCCCGCCGCCGCGCCCCAGCCCGTTCCGGCGGCGCCCGCCGCGCCTCCGACCGACCTGGGCTGCCCCATTTGCTCGGGGGTTTTCCAGGTAACCGCTGGCATGGCCGGACAACCAGTCGCTTGCCCGCATTGCCAATCCACGGTGGAGGTTCCAGCACAACTCGGTGCAGCGGCCTTGCCGCCAGCGCCTCCAGCGCCGTCGTTTCCCGGTTTGCCGGGCGGACCAAGCTTGCCGAATATCTCGACGGGCCCCAAAATCGGGCCGCCGGCGGGGTTTGTCGCTCCGCAGCCAGCGCCGCCAGAACCGACGTTCCCGCAGCCAGCGCCGCTTCCCGAAATTCACGCAGGCGCGGCGGCCGCCCAACCTCCCGCTCCGCAATTGCTGGAAAACCCGCCACTACCGGAAAACCCGCCATCACTGAGAAACCCCGCTGGCGAGTCGGCCCCAACCCAACCGCCGCCAACCCAGCCGCCCCCAACTCAGCCCGCTGACGACATGCTCCCGCCGCCAGTAGTCGCGCAGAATGCGCATGCGGCGGATGTCCCCACGCCACCCGTGGAAGAAACGCCGCCGCCAACCGAAGCCATGCTGCCTCCGGCGGTGGAAATGTTGCCTCCGGCAGCGGGGCCGGCGCCGAGCGTCGAACCGTCCCCCACTCCGGAAGAACCGCTCCCCTCTTCAGACGACTTCCTGCCGCCGACCGCCCACGATGCGAGCTCCGAAGTTGATTCGACGGCGGTCGTTGCAAACGAACCCGCCGCCATAGTGCCCACCGCCGATGGCGGCTACGTCGCACTTCACGAGCCCAAGAAAACGGTCGCCAGACGAGGGCGGCAAATAGAGTTGCGGCAACTCTCGCCGAAGGAAAAGGGACGTCGTCGCTTGATCAAGAACGTCGTCATGGGCGTACTCGGCATGTTGTTCCTGCTTGGCGCCTTGCTCGTTTTGAATCATCTGACGGGGCAAGGTCTTTGACGTATGTAGACATCCCCTCCAAGCCGGAGGCTTGCCCGCCATTAGCCGGTGGTTGCGCGGAGCGAACACCACCGGAGGAATAGTCTGGCGAACGATGCAGCCCGGCCGGATGCCAGACGCAGCGGCCCGAGAAGGCGAGCGACAGGACGCCACGACTACTGGCTAGAGAAAGGAGCACTGCCTTCTTTCCGCCGTCAACGTTTTCGCGCCTTTCGTGGTTCCCTTTACGATGACCTGCGTGGTGACATTCTTTTGTTCCATCCTTTTGCCGGGGTCATTTTACAACCACGAAATACACGAACGGCACAAAAGAATAATAGCAAACCGTTCACAGGTGTTGATCTGTCGTCTGGATGTTATCGCAATTTCCCGCGGCGCCGGCGGAAGTTCAGACATTGCGCGGCGGTTTCCAGGCGGGCATTTCAACGCAGAGGCCGCTGAGAAGAGCAACGCGGAACTTCATGCGTGGATAGCGGCTCAGGACATTCCGCGGCGGCGCAATTCGCCGACAACGCTATCGACAATTCGATCAACGGCGGCCGAATCGACGCCGCCTCCCTTCAGAGACTCGCCCACCGGGCACCCGCCGATCGGCTCTTCCGTGAAACCTTCCTCAGCCAACAGGCATTGCAACTGGTTGCTCAACTCGTGCAGTTGTACTTGCTGCGTGGGCGATTGCGGCTGGCGGCCAACGCCGGTTTGAATGCCTCGCAAACGCAACGCGGATCGGAAGCCTTCGGGGAATTCGGAAGAAAGCAGCATGGCGTCGAACAAGGTCAACAAACGATATTGCAGTTTGCAGGCTTTATCAAGATCGTGGGCGAGTGTTAAGTCATAAAGTTTGCGCGTGATTTCGGGCACGACGCCACTGGTGGCGTTGGTGCCGCCATCGCAACCCAGCAAGAGCATGGGCATGAGGGCGGCGTCCCAACCGGTGAGAAAACTGAAGTTGGGCCGCAGCGGCCGCACTTTGGCGATCATGCGCATCATGTGCGGCAGATCTCCGGAGGAATCCTTGATGGCCACCACCCGTGGGCATTCCTCGGCCAGCCGTTGCACGGTGGGCACATCGATCGGCGAAGCGAACATGGGAATGTTGTAGAGCGTCACGTCGACGGGAGAGTTGTCGGCAATTTCCTTGAAATACGCATACACGCCCGCCGGCGAAAGTTTGTAATAAAACGGCGAGACAATCGCCACCGCACGCACGCCCAGTTCATGGTAGTGCTCGCACGCCTTGATGGTTTCGCGGGTGTTGGCTTCGGCCGCTCCGGCAAGAATCGGCACCCGGCCCGCTGTTTGGTCGGCAATGATTTCGATGATTCGCCGACGCTCTTCCGCTGTGAAGCGAGGGAATTCGCCCGTGGAACCGTTGGGGTACAGTCCATGCACGCCGCGTTCGATCAGCCAGTCGACATAACGCCGCGTTTCCGCTTCGTTAATTTCGCCCTGGGCGTCGAGCGGGACTACGTTGGGTGTGAAGATACCAGAAAGTCGTTGTGAGTCTGCCATGGATGTGTAAATCAGGAAGAAGGAGGAGGGTCGTATTTCGCCAAAAAAACGCTACAAACGCGATTGGGGCGGCCCGGGGCCTCTCTATCATAGCTCACGCCCAACCAGCCTGCCGACACAACCTGAACGCCTTTTGACAGGGAACTTATCGAGTGTTTTTCGTCTCCAAGGAATAAACTCCGGTGTTTCAGGCCAGCAGGAAAAAAGCGGGTTCGCCGCCGTGTGAACCAAAAACTTCACAATAGACCGTATGTAAGTATAATGAGGGGGCTGGTCTGTTGCCGAATGGGGCTTTCGATTCCTCTCCCCAGCACCGTCGAAGCCAACAGCCCTACAACTTGTGTATGAAAAATTCCCGAATTGGCGGTCGAGATGCCTGTTTTTTTGAACAGCGGGGCTTCTGCATCGGGACGAATTTTTGCCACGCTTGCTTGAAGCCACACGAGGTATAACCGCTGATGGGAATTCGATGTAATTGCCCCGACTGTGGTCGCAAACTCAATTTGAAGTCTTATTTGGCCGGAAAGACGGGGGTCTGCCCGCACTGCCAGATTCGTTTCACGATTCCCTTGCAGAGTACGCGGCTGTCGTCGAAAGAATCGGCTTCAAAAGAAATGGCGTCCGGGAAAGCGGGGGGCCAGCCGTCAAGTCCGACGATCGCGACGGCCGACGAGCCCGATTCCGTCATTATTCAGTCGGAACCGGCCGCCGAAGCAGGCAGTAACGCAGCGCCGCCGGAAATGCAAACGTCGGCCGCACCGGTGGAATCGCCGAAGAGTCGGCAGGCGCCTGAACCCACACGACCACCCGCCACGGCTGCCGCTTACCCGTCGCACCCGACAATCGCCTTGGCGCCTCCGCTGGCGGAATCTCCGGCGGTCGATTGGTATGTCCGGCCGCCTACCGGCGGGCAGTTTGGACCGGCCAAGGGCGAGTTGATGCAGAAGTGGCTGGATAGCGGCCGGGTGGCGTCCGACGCATTCGTGTGGCGCGAAGGCTGGGCCGATTGGCGCCGCGCCTCCGAGGTTTTCAACAGCTTGGGAAGCCCCTCGCCCCCTCAACTGGGCGGCGCGACCGGGAAAAAAACTGGCGAGGGTCAAAGCGCTGCGCCCAGACGCCGCAAGCCAAAAACGTTCGCCATTTCGGCCATCGTGATATTAGCTTTGTCGAGTATTGGCCTGTTAGCCGCCTTGGTGTACTTAATGCGCAACCAATTGTGAACGTGCCGGGCTGTTTTTTGTCATCAGCGGGAGTGAGCAGAAAATCGATCCCGTGGGGAGCCCAGCTATTAGCCGGTGGCGTCGCTCCGCTCAGCCACCGGCTTGCAGCGAACACCCTCAATACAACGCCCGACGCATTCTGGAAGTCGGCCTTACTTTGTCTCGGCGCCGCCACTCCAATGCTCTCGGTAAATCGAGTGTCGGTATTGAAACGCTTCTCGCCCACCTTCCATGATTTCTGTAATGCTGTGAACCACATCCGGCTGATCCAAATCGCCATCTGCATCCCATTTACATTTCTCCTCTTCGACCGCTCGCAAGACCACAACTTGTTTTGCGTCGCCGAGAATTGGTAAGTTTGGGTGTACTGGCCGCTGCTTGCCACACTCTGGACACGTCGATTCATCGTCTTGGACGGGGTAATCTTTCGACCTTTGCTTGAGCAGTTCCGCATGCACCGCGTCGCTGATTTCGATCGCCTAGTTCTCGACGGCATCCAGCCAGCACACTCCCCATGCTTTCATCCACTTCGCCCATTTCCTCGCTCAGCTGGCGGGCAAACGCCTCGATTCGTCCCCTGATCTGAGCACTAGTTGCCATCCTTGGCTCCTTACTTTATCCAGCTTTACGGAAAATGCGATCCTCTCGCCGCCAAAAAAACCAGCCCCAACCTAACCTAAACAACCCCCGCGCGCAAAGTGCGACTTACACCCTCCCAAACGTCCCAAACTCCCAAACGCCCGCTGGGAATCTGGTTTTGACACAATTCGTGCTTGCTCGTATAATCGTTGTTCTGATACTGGCGACGCTCTCAGGGGAGCGGAACAGGGGCCGGTCATCCTTGGTTTTCGAGTTGGATGGTGCTGATGGCGTTCATGGTACGATCGAAAGCACGGCGGTTTTTCTTGCAGTTGGTAACTGTGTCGATTAGTTTTTGCGTCTTCGCCTTCCTGCCGCTTTCACATCTGACCGGGCTAACATGCGTGGAATCGTCGGAGGTGGAATGCCCCTGTGAAGACGACGCGGCGAATTCTTCGGAAGAGTTGGCGGTTTGCTCTTCGACGCGCCGCCGTTTGCATGATCGACGACACAGCGAGTTGCAACGTCGTCAAGAGTCTGGAAGCTTTCCCCAGCAAATCGCTTCTGCCGCCGCCCGCCGTCCAGCGTTGGTCGGCCATCAGCTTGCCAACGGCCTCAGCGCGCCTTTGCTAATATAGGCTGCGCTATTCTCTTGTGCGCCAGCGGGTGCGTTTCGACAGATTTCGTTCGCAACTGCTCGATTTTCCGTGCTTTGATTGTGCGCGCCCGCCGTGTTTTTTGCTCGGCTGCTACGCCTAATTCGCCAGGATTATCTCTGTCGCCCATTCTGCATTCGCACTCCGCGGAACTCCGTGCGCGAATGCCGCTCAGCGCGGCCAAATCGGCCCGCCCGTCCTTAGACCCTTTTTTCACCGCATCCACGGAGATCATACTCATGCAAAAACTCGTTGAAGGCATCCATCAGTTCCAGAACGGTATTTTCAGCTCCAAGCAACGTTTGTTTGAAGGCTTGGTTGACGGGCAACAGCCGCTCACGTTGTTTATCACTTGCTCAGATTCGCGAATCGATCCGTCTTTACTCACACAGACGGAGCCGGGCGAACTTTTCATTTTGCGAAACGCCGGCAATATTGTTCCGCCCTATGGTGCGGTTGAAGGCGGCGCGGCGGCGACCATCGAATACGCAGTGAGCGTGCTCGGCGTGAACGACATCGTGATCTGCGGCCATTCGCACTGTGGGGCGATGGGAGGCCTGCTCGATCAATCGCAGTTGGAAAAGCTTCCCGCCGTTCGCTCATGGCTGGGCCATGCGGAATCGACGCATCGCATTATCGAAGAGAACTACTCGCATATCACGGACGCCGCAGCCCGGCTGACGGCGACGGTGGAGGAAAATGTTCTGGTGCAACTAGAGCACTTGCGCACGCATCCTACGGTAGCCGCCGCGTTGGGGCGAAAATCGCTGAATCTTCACGGTTGGGTGTACAAGTTCGAAACCGGCCAAGTGTTCGGCTACCACCCGGAATTCGGGCAGTTCGTTCCCGTAGGACGAACCGGCCTCGCGACTCCAGCCAGCGGGCGCGAGTTGCCGCCGATCTAGAAAAACGGTATTCCCCCACGGCAAGATTTTGAGTTCACAAAGTTCGACTCGCGGAATAAACGATGAACAACGAAGCAACGAAGCAGATCGCACGCGGCGGTCTATTCTCTTCTCCCAAGCAAGATTTCCTGGCCTCGGTCGTCGTGTTTCTAGTGGCGTTGCCTCTTTGCATGGGCATCGCGATTGCTTCCGGCACGCCGGTGGCGACGGGTTTGATCACGGGCATTATTGGAGGGTTGGTGGTCGGTTGGATCGCCGGCGCTCCGCTTCAAGTGAGCGGGCCGGCGGCTGGCTTGACAGTCATTGTTTATGATCTGGTGCAGCAGCACGGGTTGGAAGTTCTCGGCATGGCGGTTTTAATTGGCGGCGCCTTGCAGTTGCTTGCCGGCTTGCTGCGTTATGGGCGCTGGTTCCGAGCGGTTTCGCCGGCGGTGATCCACGGCATGTTGGCGGGAATCGGCGTGTTGATTTTGTCGAGCCAGTTTCATGTCATGGTCGACGACGCGCCCAAGGGCAGCGGCATTCAAAATCTGCTCTCGATTCCCGAGGCGATTCAAAAGGGCCTGCCGATGCCGGAGTTGGGCACGACCCAGGAGCGCAGCGCGCGACGCGACCTCCTTCATCAGTTCGGAGCGTTGCACGAACAACAAGTGCAGCTGCGCGAACTTGCTGCCGAGCAAATTCCCTCAACGCGTCAAGACCCTGAACATAGGCATGAGGTTGATCACGCGCCGCCGCCGATGCTGCCGAGCGCGTCGACGCTTGGTCCGTTGGCGGAAAAACAGGAAGAGCTTTCCGGCGCTCTTGTCGCGCTGGTTGAGAAATTGAAAACCGAGGGCGTTTCGGAAATAGTCCGCAATCCTCCTCGCTTGAAGCAAGCCACGACAAAACTGCTGGAGCAAAGTCAAGCCGCGCTCGCCGACTTGCAGCAAGGGCGCGTCGAACAGGTGCGGGCGTCTCAGGCGAAAGTTGAGCAGGGCGTGGGCGAAGTGCTGAGCGAACTCAAGAATCACGACTGGGCGGCCAAGGTGGGCTTGCTGACCATTCTGTCGTTGCTGCTCTGGAAGGCGTTTGGCGCCACGCGGAAGAGTCTGGTTCCAGCGCCGTTGGCGGCCATCGTGATAGCAACCATCGCTACGGCCATTTTGAAACTGCCGGTGCTCTACGTTGAAGTGCCCGACAACCTGTGGCGCGAAATCCATCTTCCCTCACTGACGGTTCTTCAGTCGGTTCCCCTGGGTGTTGTCGTGCAGGCGGGCGTTGTGCTGGCAATCGTGACCAGCGCCCAGACCTTGCTCACCGCCACGGCCATCGACCAAATGCAGTCGGGCGCGCCCACGAACTACGACAAGGAACTGGTGGCGCAGGGGGTCGGAAATGTTATCTGTGGCTTTTTAGGCGCGTTGCCCATGGCGGGCGTTATCGTGCGTAGCTCCGCCAATATTCAGGCCGGCGCCAAAACACGCCTGGCAACCATTCTACACAGCGTTTGGCTGTTGGTTTTTGTCTCGCTGTTGGCCTTCGTGTTGCGCATGATTCCCACCGCGGCCTTGGCCGCGATGCTCGTTTACATCGGCTACAAGTTGATTAACATCAAGGCCATCCGGGATTTGAGAAAGTATGGCTGGGGAGAAGTCGGGATCTATGCCGCTACCGTCACGACGATTGTCTGCACTGATTTACTGACCGGCGTAATAACCGGGGTTTGTTTGTCGGCGGCGAAACTCCTGTACACTTTTTCGCACCTGATCGTGAAGTTGGAGGTCGATCAAGCCAACAAAAAAGCGGTTCTCAGCCTCAAGGGTACGGCGACGTTTATTCGGCTTCCGTTACTCGCCGAAGAACTGGAACGCGTGCCGGGAGATGTGACATTGCACGTCGAGTTCGAGCACCTTGGTTACATCGACCACGCCTGCCTCGACCTACTCATGAACTGGGCCAAGCAGCATGAAGCCAATGGCGGCTCGCTGGTCATCGACTGGGAATCGTTGCATGCGAACTTTCGCAGCAATCCGCAACAAAATCCGGCAGCCGTGAGCGGCCGCGAGGTTTGATGGGAGGAAAACCGGCAAACCGCTTGAGGCATAAACATCGGTCTTGGAAGGCCCTCGTGCGGAGTATCTTGAAAAACGCGAGGCTATTTCCTCGCGCTAGATTTCACCGACAACACAGCGCATAATGAAGCAGCGCGTGCGCGCCGTTGGAGTTCACGCTTTAGCGTGTGTCCTGAAGAAAAAGCACGCTAAAGCGTGAACTCCAACGGCGCTGTCGGATTGTTTTTTATATTTCAGGAGTGAAGGTTTATGTCGGAATCGAGAGGCGAACGTCGCGAATTCTTGAAAGCTTCCCTCGCGTCCTGGGCGACGCTCTCGGCGGGCGGCTTTTTTAGCAGTGCCGCCGAAGCCCGAGAAAAACCGGCGTCGCCCAACGACCGCCCCGGAATTGGCGGCATCGGTTTGCGTTACCAGGGATCCGTGATTACAAATAAATCGATGGCGCACGGCGATGTCGTGGCGGTCTGCGATGTCGATAGCCATGTGCGCGATCAAGCCCGGGCCGCGTTCGGCAGCACGCCCCGCATTTTTGAGAACTACCAAGATTTGCTGGCCCGTAAAGATGTTGACGTCGTGATGATCGGCGCGCCCGACCACTGGCACACGAAAATGGTGATCGACGCCTGCCGCGCCGGAAAAGATGTGTACTGCGAAAAGCCGCTCACGCTCACCATTGATGAAGGCAAGCTACTCACGAAAGTGGTCAAAGAAACGGGCCGCGTGGTGCAGGTGGGGTCGTGGCAACGCAGCGATCATCGTTTTCGTTTGGCGGTGGAAATGGTGCGGCAAGGCCGCATCGGTACATTGCAGCGGGTCGAGGTCGTGCTGGGAAAGAACAAAGTCGGCGGGCCGTTCCCCCACACGCCGGTTCCGAACAATTTGAATTGGAATCTTTGGCAGGGCCAAACGCCCGACACGCCGTACATTCAGGAGCGTTGCCACTACACCTTCCGCTGGTGGTACGCGTATTCCGGCGGCCAAATGACCGATTGGGGCGCCCATCATATGGACATTGCCCAGTGGGGCATCGACTCCCTGCCGGTCGAGATTCAATCGTCGGCCAAGTTCCCACACACGCCAGACGGGTATGATGTCGCGATTGACTACCATGTGGCCTACAAATACGCCAATGGCGTTGAGATGACCGTTGCCGACACCGGTCGCAACGGCATCATGTTCACCGGCGACGCCGGGCGTATTTTTGTCAACCGGGGCGCCGTTACCGGAAAGCCGGTGGAGGAGTTGAAAAACAAGCCGCTTGCTCGAACCGACTTTCACGCCTACGATTTCGACAACCTCACGCGCCCCGAGCGCGTCGGCAAGCTCGACGCCATTGTGAATCATATGGGCAACTTTTTTGACTGCGTGGTTTCGCGGCGGCAAACCATTTCCGATGTTGTCAGCCAACACCGCAGCGTGAGCACCTGCCATTTGGGCAACATTGCAATGCGCGTCGGCCGAACTTTGAAATGGGACCCCGTGCAGGAAGTGTTTCCCGGCGACGCCGAAGCCAACGGCTGGCTGAAGCGGGAGCAACGCTCCGGCTTTGAGGTGGTGTGAGCCAAAAGCCTGAAGGCGGCGTTTGCGCACCGTTGGAGTTCAGCCTTTAGGCTGGCTTGACAGCGGGCAACACCAAAAAAACATGCTCAAGCATGAACTCCAACGGCGCTGACCGTGAACGTCGACGCGACAAGACGCCGAGGGAAAAAGACGTGTCAACCGAAAAGACAGACGCCATCGTGTTACGCGTAATCGATTTCAGCGAAACGAGTTGCGTTGTCACGCTGTTCACCCGAGATTTCGGAAAAATCAGCGCCTTGGCCAAAGGCGCCCGTCGACCCAAAGGGCCGTTCGAGGCTGCTCTTGACCTGCTGGCCGTCTGTCGCATAGTGTTCATCCACAAATCGACCGATGCGCTCGACCTGCTCACCGAAGCCAAGCTCTCACGCCGGTTCCGATCCGCATCGAAAGACTTAAGCCGTTTGTATGCAGCGTATTACGTTTCCGAACTACTGAAAGAATTAACCGAGGAAGCAGACCCGCAGCACGACCTGTACGACGTCGCGGAAGCCGCCATTAGGGCGCTCGACAGCGGCGCGGCGCCGGCGCGGCAGGTGTTGCGGTTTGAAATGGCGACATTGCGTATTCTGGGGCATATGCCCCAGTGCAATGTCTGCGTGGAATGCGGCAAAGATGTTTTTGCAGAAGCGGAAAATAATGGCGGTGAAAAAAAACGCATCGCGTTTGGGCAGGTTGCCGGCGGGGTGTTGTGCAAGCGGTGTCGGATTGGGCAGCGCAAAGTTGTGTTGGTGACTCCAAACGTGGTTAAGTCGATGCGGGTTTTTGCCGATGCAGAGTCGGACCAGTGGCGCGATTTGAACACCGACTCACAAACAATGGGGGAGTTGCGCGGTGTGTTGAATTACTATTTCGCGGCGCTGTTGGGGCGTCGCCCTAGAATGCAGCCTTATTTGAATGCGTTATATACTGCGCACGGTTGAAAATGGCACATTTTCGTTTAACGGCAAGCCGAAGGCGACTGCGTTTCTGTCTTGCCCGAGCGCGTGGGCTCAAAACGCAGTCGCCTTCGGCTTGCCGTTAAACGAGCCAATGCTAGAGGTGAGCAGTATAGTGAGTGGATCCTCGAACGGGATGAGTCATTGAACAGGACAAGTCATTCATGGGACAAGGACGTCCGAGCATGCGAGTTGTGATTCCAAAATTCATTCGTCGCAAAGGGAGCATTCTCGGGCTGGCGCTTTTGGGCGGCGTTGTTCTGAGCGGTTGCTCCACCTTTTCGGGCGGGCGTTTGGGCGGCGTGGAGCCCAAGTCAGCCAATAGCGCGTTGTCCAGTAGCTCTGGCGGTGTTCGGCGCGTGGGGTACGACGAAGAAGTTGCCGAAGAAGACGCCGGCTTTCAAATGTCCGATCTGACGCCGTCGGCCATTGCCGAAAACGCCAAGGGAACTTTCGCCCGACTGTCGGGCAAGCCATCGAACGAAGACCTGGCCCAAGGCTTGAAGGAAGAAGCGGAAGGCGAGTATTTGGCAGCGACCAAAGCGACCGGCGCCGAGCGGACGCAACTGTTTCGATCAGCCGCCAAAAAATTCGCCTCGGCCGCCGCTCGCAAGCCGGAGTCGTCTCTGGAGGAAGAAGCGCTGTTTCTTTCGGGCGAATCCTTTTTCTTTGGAGATCATTACTGGAAGGCCAACGAGCAGTTTGAGAAGCTGATTGCGGCGTATCCAAACACGCGGTATCTGGACACCGCCGAAACGCGGCGTTTCGCCATCGCCCACTACTGGCTGGAAGTGCATCGCGCCGACCCGCAGTCGATCTTCACTTTTAATCTGATCGATGAAGAACGCCCCACGCGAGATACGTTTGGCCATTCCTTGCGGGTGTTCGACAAAATTCGCCTCGAAGATCCCACCGGTCGCTTGGCGGACGACGCCACCTTGGCGGCGGCGAACGCACATTTCCTCGCCGGCGATTACCTCAAGGCGGATAGCTTTTATACCGATCTGCGACGCGGTTTTCCCGCCAGCGAACACCAGTTCGTGGCTCATTTCATGGGCGCCAAGGCGAAATTGCTCAGTTATCGGGGGGCTGACTACGGCGGCGACCTCCTCGAAGAAGCTGAAAAACTCTTCAAAACGATGCGCACGCAATTCCCGATTGAATCGGAAAAACGCCGCAAGGAAATTGAAAAAGCACACGCCGAAGTTCGCCGGGAAAAGGCGGAGCGGGTCTGGCGAACTTCTCAGTTTTACTACAACCGGCAGGAATACGGCGCGGCGCGTTTCTCCTATCAAGAAATCATCGACGACTATCCCGGAACGCCACACGCGCAACGCGCCCAGCAACGTTTAGACGAAATCGCCTCCAAACCAGACGTACCGCCGCAACGCTTGAAATGGCTGGTGAACCTCTTTCCTTCCGAGCAAGATGAAATACCTGCAATCGCTAACCAACCTCTGGCCGATCATCAACATTGAGCGGCGCCGTCCGACGACGGCGCGCCGAATGTTCGCGTGGTTTTTTGCACTGGCGGCTTGCTGGGCGGTGTCGGGATGCGCCGGCTATCAAATTGGCGCCCGGTCTTTGTACCGGCCCGACATCCAAACCGTGTATGTTCCCGTTTTTGTTTCCGACGCCTTTCGCCGCAACGTGGGTGAGTTGCTGACCGAAGCGGTGGTCAAGGAAATCGAACTGAAAACGCCCTATAAGGTTGTCTCTTCGCAAAACGCCGATAGCGTGCTCACCGGCCGAATCACCTCGATACGAAAACGAGTGGTCGGTGAAAATATCAACGACGACCCGCGAGAACTTGAGTTGAGTTGGCAGGTGCAGATCAACTGGACCGACCGCCGCGGCCAAACGATCACCCAATATCAAACGCCTTTTTCACCGCTGGCCTTGGAAGTTGGGCAAACGGCCACCTTTGTGCCGGAGGCCGGGCAATCGTTCGCGACAACCGAACTGGAGTCGATCCAACGCCTGGCGCGGCAGATTGTGGGCCGCATGGAATTGTCCAGCCTGTAGGATTTGGCCAATCACGATTCCGTGCAACGGTGTTATGGGATTCCCGCCAAGCCGGAGGCGTATTTGATTTCATATCCCGGAAGGATAAAAGCCATTTGCCGGTGGTCGAGCGCAGCGAACACCACCGGAGGATCGAGGTCTCGACATTCCGCATCCCGGCGGGATGCCACGCGCCGTTGGAGTTCACGCTTCAGCGTGCGTCCGAGAACAAAACACGCTAAAGCGTGAACTCCAACGGTGGGCGGCGCGAATGACGACGTTGTTTCGAGGCGTTTCTCGCGCCCGCCGCGTCTGGCATCCCGCCGGGATGCATCGTTCGCTGCGTTGGCCTACCGGTGGTGTTCGCTGCGCTCGACCACCGGCTAATGGCTGGCAAGCCTCCGGCTTGGCGGGAATTCCGTAACACCATTGCACGGAATAGATGTTGGACAGATGTTTACTTCCCGCCGGCAATACGGTTCACGGCGTCGAGAATTGCCATCACGGTGGCTTCGACGGTGTCGGTCGAGACGCCGCGCGCCCGGTGGATTTGGCCGTTGTGCTCGACTTCCAACGTAACTTCGCCCAGGGCGTCGTGCCCCAGCGTGGCGCTGCGCACGCGGTAGTCTTTACATACCAACTTCACGCCCGTGATCTGTTCGGTGGCCAGGAAGGCGGCGTCGATCAGGCCATCGCCTTCGGACGTTTCCTGCGTGATTTCCTCCTCGCCCCGGCGGAGCGTTATTTTCACGCGCGGCGGGCTGCCGCTGGATGAAGTGGCCTCGAACCTGACCAGCGACCATTCCTCGTCGGGCGTGTTGTGCAGTTGTTGCTGAACGAGGGCCACGATATCGCCGTCGTAGATTTCTTTCTTTCGGTCGGCCAACTCCTTGAACCGCTCGAACACCGAACGCAACTGCTCGCCGGTGAGTTGGAAGCCCAGCGATTTCGCCCGGTCAGCCAAGGCGGCGCGGCCGCTATGTTTTCCCAACACCAGATCGGTCTTGGCGAAGCCGACGTCTTCGGGCCGCATGATTTCGTATGTGGTCCGCTCCTTGAGCATGCCGTCTTGGTGGATGCCCGCTTCATGCGCAAATGCGTTGCGGCCCACAATGGCCTTATTGCGTTGCACCTGCATGCCGGTGATTGCGGAAACCAGGCGGCTGGTCGGCGCCAGCCGTTTGGTGTTGATGCCGGTTTCGTACGGGTAATAATCGCTGCGGGTGTGGATCGCCATCACGATTTCCTCCAACGCACAATTGCCCGCGCGTTCGCCAATGCCGTTGATCGTGCATTCGATCTGGCCGGCGCCCGCTTCCAACGCGGCCAAACTGTTGGCCACCGCCAGTCCCAAATCGTTATGGCAATGCACGCTAATCACGGCTTGGTCGATGTTCGGCACGCGGTTGATGAGCATCTCGATCACCTTGCCCATTTGCGCGGGCGTGGCGTAGCCGACGGTATCGGGAATGTTGACCGTGGCGGCGCCGGCGGCAATGGCCGCTTCGACAACTTCGCAAAGAAAATCGGCTTCGGTGCGGGCGGCGTCTTCGGGAGAGAACTCGACATCGTCGCAATAACTCACGGCGCGTTCCACGCCCGCCACCGCCCTGCCGATAATCTCTTCCCGCGTCATCTTCAACTTGAATTCGCGGTGAATGGCGCTGGTGGCCAAAAAGACATGAATGCGAGGATCTTGCGCGCCTTTAACCGCCTCCCACGCGCGGTCGATATCGCGGTCGTTGCAGCGGGCCAGTCCACAGATGGCGGCGCCGCGAAAGTTATTCGCAATTTCCCGCACGGCTTCAAAATCGCCCGGCGAGGCGATGGGAAAACCGGCTTCGATGATGTCGACTCCCAGCGTGAGCAACGCCTGGGCCACCTCCAACTTCTCCGGCAGGTTCATGCTCGCTCCAGGCGATTGCTCGCCGTCGCGGAGCGTGGTGTCGAATATACGAATTTGTTTGCGATCCGCCATTGTGCGGGTTCCTTGTTCAAGATCGTGAAAATGGTTGCTGTGCTACTTTTTCGGCAGGCCGGCCCTTGGCCGGCCGGTAAGCAACAGGCAAGATCTTGAAAGGCCGCGCCCCGGGCGGCGGTTTGGTTTGGCCGAAGCCATGTTCACTCTCCATAAAAAAACCCCGAAAGCCAAGTGGCTCCGGGGTATAGCTGACTAAAGTTCGTATCAACAACGCCCCTACGGCCTGACGGCGGAAAGTCCGCCGGTTGCAAGTAAAAGTAGTAGGGCGAGGTTGTTCATGACTTTTCCGGGTCGATCTTCCGTTTTTCGGGCCGTTTTTCGGGCGGCAAATGCAGCCGCCTTCAATAACTGTACTCTACTGGAGCTTTTTAGGCCGGTCAAGGTTCAGATCTTTGACGTTTTTCGAAATCCTCGTTCAAAATACCGCCGATGCGGAGTCGTGCCGCCCAGAAGATACGCGGCCGTGATTATTCGAAAACAGTGAAGAACTCCGACAACAATCGCATCTAAAAGAATGATGTCAGGCAAAAGTAGCGACGGCCAACAGGCGTCGCCATTCAGGCGGTTTTTCTGAAAAAGGAGAGTTTCCAATGTTTATCAAATTACTTGCTGTCGTGGCTGCGTCGGTTGGCCTGATTTTGGTCGCCGGAAGTTCACCGTCTGCGAACCCGACCTGTTGCATGAAGCGGGCCTACTGCTGCTCGGTCAAAGCACGCTGCTGTGATGGAAACGCCGCAATCGAAAAGACAGTTGCCATGGCCACTGCAAATGCCAGCGATGACGTCGCGATGCCCACTTGCTGCATGAAACACGCCTATTGCTGCTCGGAAAACCGAAGCTGCTGCTCGAAAGCCTCGGCCCAGAACACGCCGGATGCGAAAGCCGTAAAAGCGAACGACGTTGCCAGTAACGAAGCTGCAATGCCCACCTGCTGCATGAAACGCGCCTATTGCTGCTCGAAGAACCTAAGCTGCTGTGGTTCGACTACGACTAGCGGATAACGCCGGAATGTCTTGGATGAGGAGAATGTCTGAAGTTGTTTTTTCGGGCGATACGTCAATTTGGTTGTCGTGTCGCCCGCTGGCGTTTCTTGCCCGCCTTGGGCCTGAATCCTGCTATTCGCCTGATGCTCCACGATAGGCCGCCGAAAAGCAAATCAGCTTTCTCGTACTGCGTTGGGCTCCAGGGTGGTAAGATTGTTGCGTAGGCAACGCTTGCAGTGGCGGATTTCCACCACTGCGGGCCCTCCATTCGCAACCGGGCGATGGCAACAGGCGCCCCTTCCCCACTATTTGCTCGATCTGATCCTCCAGTGGAATGAAACGAAAACGTCATCCGGGAAATCGCCCTCCAGACGGGCAACCTTCGCAGCCACGGAGCGGGCGCGGTTCGAAGCGGAGCCGAATCAGCTTTATCGTGTTGCTCGTGGTATTGGCGCTCGGGCTGTTGCTTGTCGGGCGAAATCGGGCCGGCGCCCCCAATGCGTTTGGGCGTTGGAGAATCTCCCAGCGTCGGTTGGTCGACGCCCAATGGTGGCTGGAATGGGCGCAGCGGCTTGACCCGAACAACGCGGAAACGGAGTTTCTATTCGCCCGGGTCGCCCGACGAAAAGGCGAAATGGCCGAGGTCCGTGAGCATCTGGCGCGGGCGGCGGAGCTTCAATATCCGTTGGCCAGTGTTGAAAAGGAACAATGGTTGGCCATGGCCCAGTCTGGGCAACTGCGGGAGGCCGAACAGCACTTAGCTTCGCTATTGTCCGAAAACCAAGGTGATGGCGCGGAAGTCTGCGAAGCCTTCGTGATTGGGTTGCTTCGCCATCGCAGGTTTGAAACGGCGCGAGAGCTGCTGCGCGTGTGGTCGGCCGATCTTCCCCACGATCCTCAGCCCTTCTTTTATTTGGGGGCAATCGAGCAAGACCAGAAAAATTGGGATAAAGCGATTGGGTTCTACGAGAAGGCTCTGCAGGAGGATTCCAAGCGGGGCGATATCAGCATAGCGATCGCGAAGTGCTATCTAGAAAAAAAACAGCCTACTCAAGCGTTGGAACACTACCGGGCGGCAGCCATCCCGGACGGCAAGCAGCGAGTTCCCGCCTTGGTGGGGCAAGCACATTGCTTGCGCGAGTTGGGGAAATCGGCGGAGGCTCGGGCGCCGCTCCAGCAGGCGTTGGCGATCGACGCCGACGATTCGGCGGCAAACTTTGAGATTGCACAGGTGGAATTGGAAGCGGCTGAGTTTGCTTCCGCGCTCAAACGGCTGGCGCCCCTGGTGGACCGTGAACCGCGAAACCACGATGCCCGATTCGCCTACGCGGTTGCGCTGCGCAGCACTGGAAAGGCCGCCGCCGCGGCCAAGCAATTTGAAATCGTTTCACGGGCGCGTAAACAACTCACCAAGGCGACGAACTTGGCGGAGCAAATGGAATCGCCCGACGATGTCGAAGCCCGGCATGAAATTGGCGCTATTTTCCTAGAATATGGCGATCCCGAGGAAGGGCTCCAGTGGCTTACCAGTGTGTTTAACTACGACCCCAACTACAAACCGACCCACCGAGTCTTGGCCGATTTCTACGCCGCCAAGCAATCCCAAAGCCCACAATACGCCGCCCTTGCCAAACACCATCGTGCGATGAGCCAGGAATAGAGTTCCCTCGAATGCCGCTGCAAAAACGAAACCCGCTGCAGAAACGAAAGCCGCTGTCGCGACTGCTGGCGATTTTTCTGCTCGCGACGGCGGCATGCCTCGGCTGCCACAAAATAGAGGCCCCCGCAAAAAAAGAAAAAAACAAGGCGCCGGTCGTCCAGCCAGCCAAAATTTTGTTCCTCGACAAGACGGAAAAATCAGGTGTTTCGTTTCAGTTCACCTCTGGCCGGCAAGCAGACCATAATTCCATTTTGGAGTGGCTGGGCGGCGGCGTCGCGATTCTTGACTACGACAACGACCGCCAGCCCGATCTTATCTTCGCCGGCGGCGGCGATTTTCACGGCAAAAAAATCGTTGGCGCGGCCTGCCAATTGTTTCGCCACGAAGACGCCTGGAGCTACCAGAATGTTTCTAGCTGGGCGCTCAGAGTCGACTTCTCCCACTATAACCACGGATGCCAGGCGGCCGATTACGACAACGACGGCTTCACCGACGTGCTTGTCACTGGCTACGGCGGTCTGATACTGCTCCACAACCAAGGCGATGGAACGTTTGTCGAAACCCAGCGGGAAGCGCGGCTCGACGATGCGTCTTGGAGCACCAGCGCCGCATGGGCCGACTTCAACGCGGACGGAAACCTCGATGTTTACATAGCACATTATGTGAATTGGTCTTTCGAGAACCACCCGCTCTGCAAAGGATTCGGCAAGCCGGACGTCTGCCCTCCCAAGCGGTTTGATCCCCTGCCCGATACTCTTTATTTCAGCAACGGCGCTGGCGAATTTCAGGATGTTTCCGAAGCAGTTGGCCTGCGTAAAGATGGCAAGGGTTTGGGTGTTGTGGCGGCCGATCTCGACCAAGACCAAGATATCGATATTTACGTCGCCAACGACACCACCGACAATTTCCTCTACTTGAATGAGGGAGATGGGGTCTTCAAGGAAGTGGGCGTTGTTGCGGGCGTCTCGGGAGACGATGTCGGGATCGCCAATGGAAGCATGGGCGTCGACGTATGCGACTTCAATCAAGACGGCAAGCTCGACCTGTGGGTGGCGAACTACGCGGAGGAGCCCTTCGCCCTTTATCGAAGTTTCGGCGGCGGGCAGTTCCAACATGTGAGCAAGTCGACCGGCATCAATGCCTTGAACGGGCTGTTCGTGGGGTTTGGCACTGCATTCGCCGACTTCGATCTCGACGGAGACCAAGACGTCGTCGTCGCCAATGGGCATGTCATGAAGTACCCTCCCACGACCAACGTGGAGCAAATTCCCTTGCTGTTGCGCAACGACAACGGCCGGCGTTTCGAACGCGCCGCATTCGAGGAAGGAAATTATTTTGCGCGAGCGCATCTGGGACGAGGGTTGGCGGCAGCCGACCTTGACCACGACGGCGACATCGATTTGGTCGTTTCCCACTTGCGCGAACCGGCTGCGCTGCTCAGCAACGGCGCCCCGGCCGGCGGCCAATGGTTTTGCGTCCGACTCATCGGCAGGAGCAGTAATCGGGAGGCTATCGGCGCCAAGTTGGTTCTGCACACATCCTCGGGCGACCAACTGCGAACCGTGAAGGGCGGCGGAAGTTATTTGTCGCAATCCGATTTGCGAGCGCACTGGGGAGTCGCCCCGGGAGTGGTTGTCAGCGGCCTGACCATAACTTGGCCAAGCGGCATTCAGCAGAAGTTGGATTCGCCATCGCGCAACGCCACAACCATTCTGCTGGAGCCACGGCCAAACGCCGAACGAAAGTGACCAGGACCTCCCACTCGTCTAAAAGTTTGGCATTTTGAAAATGCCTGGACGGAGGATAGCGCTCTGCTGGCAAGCACCCCGAGCGCCGTTCCAGGGCCGGAAGCAAACGCCGGGGGCGACTTAACCTCGGCCTCTTTCAGCTTGCTTTTGGCCTAATGCGAAAAACACAATCCAATAATACTGCCTTTAGTCCATAATCACTCACTAACTCCAACACCCAACACGCCCAAACGCGACGTCCCGCTGAACCCGCACCGGCTGGAAAGATTCGTGGCCGGGCAACGAACAGTTGCCAAAAATGAACCCTTCCGGCCCGGTGTGCGTACCCCAAAATAGTGGAGTAGCCATCTGTTCGGCTGGTGCTCGCAAGGTATGCTGGAAAGCAAGGCACGCGGCGGATGACAATTCATCGGCCGCTTCCGAACGTGCGACGGCCTTGGAAGGCCAGCGTACATTTGGAATGAGAACTCACGGAATCGTAAAAAGGTGTGTGCGGTGGTTCGTCTGTCGCCAGTTTTCCGAATGACTCTTGCAGCGCCGGCGGCTGGCGTTCTGGCTGCCGCTCTTTTCATGCTGTTTCCGGCTGTGGCGGCGGCTTCCTGTGGCGATTATCTGGAGCATTCGAGTCGCGTTCCTCTGTTGACGAACTCCGGGCCAGAGCAATTGCCTTCGTGCGAGGAATCGCCACCGGCGCCCGCTTCGGACGCCGTCGTGGTGCTGTCCGTGGAGCGAAGCCCCGATTCGGCGATTGGGTTTGCAGCGGTCGCCGGTTCCAGCGGAACGCGGGGCCAAGTCCGCCTGGCTGTTTTTCTTTGTCCCGCTTTTCTGGCCAAGGGCCGTATCGAACGTCCTCCGCGCGAAGCGTGAGCAATTTCTCGGCGACGTCGCCGTGCTTGCCCACCAGCTTTGTATTCCTAGTGATACGCGCCTGCTGGCAGGGCGGCTTTGACGAAAGACCGTATGCGTCTGTTTGACGTGAGCGGTCTTCGCATCGGCGGCGTCTTTCTCGCTTTGCGTTGTTCGTTGCGTCGGTCGGTTGCGTTGTTGGCAACGGCGGGCGTTATGGAGTTCCACGATGGCGACTTCCCCTGTTCCGGCGCGCAAGTACGTGCGCTCCGTTAGTCCTCGCTTGCGCCGTTTGTTGTATTTTGTTTTCGGGCTGGCAGCGCTGTTGGGCGCGAATTCGATCTATTTGGCGTTGGTCACCTTCCAAGAATGGTGGACCGGCCAAACGTACCAGAACTATTTTTACCAATGCATGTTTCTGGGGCATCTGATCATCGGCCTGATTTTCCTGGCGCCCTTTTTGGTGTTCGGCGTGCTGCACATGCTGGCGTCGTGGAATCGGCGCAACCGGCGCGCGGTGCGGATCGGCTACGCATTGTTCATCGTGTGCATTGTGCTGCTGGCTTCAGGATTGTTGCTGATGCGCGTCGGCGCGTTCGACATCAAGGAGCCGTTCACCCGATCGGTCATTTATTGGTTGCATGTGATCAGCCCGCTGGCCGCGATTTGGCTGTATTGGCTGCATCGGCTGGCGGGGCCGAAACTCAAATGGCGGGTGGGTTTGGGTTATGCGGGCGCGGTAACGGTGGTGGTCGGCTTGTTGATTGTGTTCCTCTCGCAAGATCCGCGGCAGTGGAATGTCGAGGGTTCGCCGGAGGGCGCCAAGTATTTTGAGCCCTCGTTGGCCAGAACCGCCAGCGGAAATTTCATCAGTGCGCGGGCCTTGATGAATGAAAAGTATTGCCTCAAATGCCACGAAGATTCCTACAAAGGCTGGTTCCACAGCGCGCATCGGTTCGCCTCTTTCAACAATCCGGCTTATTTGGTCAGCGTGCGCGAAGCGCGCGCGGTGGCCTTGAAACGCGATGGCAGCATTCGGGCGGCCCGTTGGTGCGCCGGTTGCCACGACCCCGCGCCGTTTTTTACCGGCGCCTTCGACGATGAACATTTCGATGACGTGAATGATCCCACGGCGCACGCCGGCATCACTTGCACGGCTTGCCACGCCATTACGCATGTGAACAGCACGCGCGGCAACGCCGACTACACTATCGAAGAGCCGCTGCAATATCCTTTTACTTATAGCGACAACCCGATTCTACAATTCATCAACCAGCAGTTGGTCAAGGCCAAGCCGGCCTTCCATAAAAAGACGTTTCTCAAACCGTTTCACAAGACCGCCGAGTTCTGTTCAGCTTGCCATAAAGTGCATTTGCCCAAGGCGCTCACCGCCTACAAAGACTTCCTCCGCGCGCAAAACCATTACGATTCGTACCTATTGAGCGGTGTTTCCGGCCACGGCGCGCGGAGCTTTTATTATCCGAAGGTGGCGGAAACCGATTGCAATAAATGCCACATGCCGCTCCAGCCCTCCAACGATTTCAGCGCGCAGCATTTTTACGGCGCCAAAGAATTGAGCATTCACGACCACCTCTTTCCCTCGGCCAATACGCCGATCGGCTATTTCAACCATTGGCCCGATGTCGTCAAAGCACATCAAGATTTTGAAAAAGGCGTGATGCGCGTCGATATTTTCGGCCTCAAGGAAGACGGCGCGGTCGATGGCAAACTGCTCGCGCCGCTGCGTCCACTCGCGCCGGCGCTCCAGCCGGGTCGCACGTATCTTCTGGAGGCCGTGATCAGAACGCTCAAAATGGGGCACCATTTCACGCAAGGCACCACCGATTCCAATGAAATTTGGTTGGAGACGACCGTCTTCTCCGGCGACCCCAACAACGGCGGGCGGGTGATAGCGCATAGCGGCCATCTTGATGAGCGCGGCGCGGTCGACCCGGCTGCGCACTTCGTGAACACCTTTATGTTGGACCGCCACGGAAACAGAATCGATCGACGCAATGCGGCCGATATTTTCACGCCGCTTTACAGCCATCAAATCCCGCCCGGCGCCGGGCAGGTGGCGCACTACCAACTCGTAGTGCCGCCCGATGCAACGCAGCCGCTGACGGTTCGTGTGAAGCTGCTGTACCGCAAATTCGATCAAACGTTCATGAATATTATTGCGCAGCGCGCCCGGCCGGGAGATCTTCCGCTGCGAGGCAAAATTGTCGACGGCCAATACGTGAACGAACTGCCGATCATGACCATGGCCGAAGACGAAATCACGTTTGCCATCGCCGGCGGGGTGGAAGTTGAAGAAAACCAGCGGAAGACGCCCATCGCTTGGCAACGTTGGAACGATTACGGCATCGGCCTGCTGCTCAAGGGCAAGGCGGAATTGCGGCAAGCGGAGGAAGCGTTCCAGGAAGTGGAAAAGTTGGGCCGTTACGACGGCCCGTTGAATCTGGCCCGTGTCTATTTTCGCGAAGGCAGGCTCGACGACGCCACCGCCGCGCTGGCCCGCGCCGCGGCGCATAAAAATCCGCCAGCGCCTGCCTGGACGCTCTCCTGGCTCAGCGGCGTGGTCAACCGGCAGCAAGGCTATTTGCGCGAGGCCGAAAAAAACTTCCGCAGCGTGCTGGAGGACCGCACTCCGGAAATGATTCGCCGAAAATTCGATTTCAGCAAGGATTATGTCGTTATCAATTTGCTTGGCGTCACGTTGTTCGATCGCGCCAAACAGGTCCGCACCGCGGCTCGCGAGCAAGAACGCAAGGCGTTGCTGCAAGCGGCGGTGGAACAGTTCCACCGCACCCTGGCGTTAGACGCTGAAAATCTCACGGCGCACTACAACCTGCAACTCTTGTATGGACAGTTGGGCCAGCAGGATTTGGCCAAAAAACATGGCGAACTGCACCAGCGTTACAAACCCGACGACACCGCCGCCGGGCAAGCCGTCGCGATTGCCCGCCGGCAGTATCCCGAAGCCAATCACGCCGCCGAAGCCGTCGTGATCTACCAACTCTCCACGTCCGCCATTCCCGCGCCGGCCCTAGAGCCGGCGGCCGAATCTGATCAAGAATCGTCACCCCACGGTGAGGAACAATAATGAACGAATCCACAAAGAAAAAAACGAACGAACAAAGCGACTCCCCACAAGACGTCCCGCGGCAAGACGACGCCGTGATCGGCATTGCGCTGAAGTGGTCGTTGGTGGTGATACTTATTTTCGCGGTGGTTGGCGGCGGAATGGCCTATTGGTTGCGCAGCCGCCGGGAGGAGGTCGTGCTGAAGGAAACCGAAAACGTATTGCCGCAAGTGCGGGAACAAACGCCGCTGGCCATTCCCGTGCTGCCGTTTCGAGATATCACCACCGAAGCGGGAATCGACTGGCGGCATGTCAACGGCGCCGCCGGCGCGAAACTGTTGCCGGAAACCATGGGCGGCGGTTGCGCTTTTTTCGACTACGACAACGATGGCGATCAAGATTTGCTCCTGGTCAATTCGAATCACTGGCCGGACCAAACGCCAAAAAATTCCGCGTCCGCAGATGCCGCGCCGGCGGTCTGCGCGCTGTACGCCAATTTGGGAGATGGCCGCTTTGAAGATGTCAGCCGGAAAACGGGAATGGATGTCTCGCTGTACGGCATGGGGGTGGCGGTCGGCGATTACGACAACGATGGCTACGTCGATGTGTTTCTCAGCGCGTTGGGCGCCAATCGGTTGTTGCACAACAACCAGGGGAAGTTTGAAGATGTCACCCAGCGGGCGGGCGTCGCGGGGAGCGATTCGAGTTGGAGCACCGGCTGCGGCTGGTTCGATTGCGATCAAGACGGCGACCTCGACCTGTTCGTCTGCCAGTACTTGGCTTGGTCGCCTGAATTCGATCAAGGGCAAGATTTTCGCCTCACCGGAGGCGGCCGCGCGTATGGACGTCCTCAAGCTTTTCCGGGCGCGTTTCCCACACTCTACCGCAATGATGGCGCGGCCGGGTTTGTCGACATTTCCCAGCCAGCGGGCATTCAAGTTGCCAATCGCGACACGCAAGCGCCCTTGGGAAAATCGTTGGGGCTGGCCTTCACCGATTTTGATCGCGACGGCCGACTCGATGTTCTCGTCACCAACGACACCGTGCAAAATTTTCTCTTCCACAACGAAGGCGGTGGGCGTTTTCGCGAAACGGCGTTGGCGGCGGGCGTCGCCTACGATAGCCAAGGTCGCGCTCGCGGCGCCATGGGCGTCGATATCGCACACTTCCGCAACGGCCCCGAAATCGGCGTCGCGATCGGCAATTTTTCCAACGAAATGACCGCCCTCTACGTGGCCGACGACCAATCGATGCTCTTCACCGACCAAGCCATTTCCAGCGGACTCGGCCCCGTCACCCGATTGGAGCTGACCTTTGGCCTGCGTTTTTTCGACGCCGACCTCGACGGCCGCCTCGATTTAATTGCCGCCAACGGCCACCTCGAAGATGAAATCAACAAGGTGCAGCCCAGCCAGCATTACCAACAGCCGCCGCAACTGCTTTGGAATTGCGGCCCCGAAAACGACACCGAATTCACGCCGGTTCCGCCCGGTCCCCACAACCAAGATTTAACGCGGCCCATGGTGGGACGCGGCGTGATCTGCGCCGATATCGACGCCGATGGCGACCTCGACCTACTCATCACGGCCATCGGTCAAAAGCCGCGTCTGTTGCGAAACGACCAGCAAACAGGCCACCATTGGCTGCGGCTCAAACTGGTGGGCCGCGCCGATAATCGCGACGCCATTGGCGCCGAGGTTGAAGTTCGCGCCGGCGAACACACATGGCGGAGGCTCGTCTCGCCGACCCGGGGCTACCTCTCGCAATCGGAGTTGCCCCTCACCTTCGGCTTGGGCGAGCTCGACGCAATCGACGCAATCAACATCACCTGGCCGAACGGGCAAGTGCAAAAGCTCGAAGGTTTGCCGGTCGATCGAATGCACGCCATCGAGCAGGCGGAGCGTTCGTAAGTAATAGTCCCGAAATAACCTCCCGAATTAAAAGCCCGGCATTTTGAAAATGCCGGGCTTTTTTGAACTACAACCGGGAACTTATTTCAGGACTATTCCTAAGGTAAGCGGCGGTGAAATGGAAGTGAATACGGCCGTAAGTCAACAAGTCGCATCGCTAATCACATCAATATTCCCGGCGAATTGCTTCGCGTTTGAATTCCTTGAAGCCAGCCTTTTTATAGGTGGGCAACGCGGCCGGATGGTCGA
The DNA here is from genome assembly GCA_003233175.1 of Planctomycetaceae bacterium. Taxonomy (GTDB): domain Bacteria; phylum Planctomycetota; class Planctomycetia; order Pirellulales; family Pirellulaceae; genus SZUA-33. Next base: position 37,228 of record QIKY01000169.1, read on the forward strand.
GCGAGCAGGTGTGTAGCCAAAAACGTTTGGGCTGGTAACTCCAGGCTTGGTCGATGGCCCATTGTAGGAACCACTTGCCCAGGCCTTGGCCGATAAAATCGGTCGTCAGTCCAAACTGCACCATTTCGATATCGTCGGGCGTGCGGCGGTCGAATTCAGCCATGCCGGCGGGCGCGCCATCGATATGCAAAACGTGCAGTTCGTTTTGAGGGTGTTGGATGATCGCGGCCAAGTCGGGGTCGGGGAGTTTGCGACGACTCAACCAATGGTATTCGCCGCCCACCGCCTGATACAAAAAGCGGTAATAGGCCACGCTGGGTTTCCGCACACGGAGCACGCACAAACCCTCTCGCGGCGCCGCCACGGTGCGGTCGGAAGGCGCCAACATTTCCAAGTGCCAGACGGTTACGTCCACTTGATCGTTCATTGCGCGGCGTTCATTTTTTTGGCTTATAGATTTCGGTGGCCGTGCCGAAATACACTTCGCCGGCGTTCATGAGTGTTTCACTCAACGTGGGGTGGGGATGAATCGATTCGGTGATATCGCGTATTTCGCAGCCCATTTCAATCGCCAACACGGCTTCAGCGATCAATTCCCCCGCGCCAGAGCCCACGATGCCGCAGCCGAGAACGCGGTCGGTTTCGGGGTCGATGAGCCATTTTGTCAGGCCGTCGGTGATTCCCAAAGCCTGCGCGCGGCCGCTGGCGGCCCAAGGATAATGACAGACTTCAAAAGTTCGGCCTTGCTGCTTGGCCTGCACTTCGGTGAGCCCCGCCCAAGCGATTTCAGGATCGGTGAACACGACCGCCGGAATGGCGATTTTATCGAAGGCGGCCGATTTTCCATGCAGCGCCTCCACCGCGATACGACCTTCGTGCGTCGCCTTGTGGGCCAACATCGGCTCACCGGCCACGTCGCCGATGGCCAAAATATGGGGGTCGGCGGTGCGCTGCTTATTATCGCAAACGACAAAACCGCGTGCATCGATTTCCACCTGCGTATTTTCCAGACCGATGCCGGCGCTGCGCGGCCGACGGCCCACCGAAACCAATACGCGGTCGTAAGCTTCCACCCCGAATTTTCCCGGCCCTTCAAATGCGACTTCAATTTTATCGCCCTTTTGGCCCAAAGCGCCGACCTGGGTATTGAGGAAAATACGTTTGTCGAACAGCTTGTTCAGACGGCGCTGGAGCGGCCGCACTAAATCTCGGTCGGCGCCGGGGAGGAGCGTTTCAGTCATTTCGACCACGCTCACTTCCGAGCCCAGGTGCGCGTAGACGGTTCCCATTTCCAAGCCGATGTACCCGCCGCCGATGACCAACAAGCGAGCGGGAATATCGGCCAAGGCGAGCGCGCCGGTGGAATCCATCACGCGTTCGGAGCCGATATCGAATTGGGCTGGCATCGCGGCGGCGGAGCCGGTGGCCAAAACGAGGTGGTCGAAGGTGATCGTTTGGTCGGCGCCTAGCGATGCGTGGTCGCCCGATAGTTGGAGCGTGGTTGAGTCTTGCAACATTCCTGTGGCCACGATGCGGCGGATATTTCGCCGCTTGGCCAGTTGTTGCAGGCCGCCAGAGAGCGTGGCCAGCAAGCTTTCCTTGCGGGCGCGAAGTTTTTCGAGATCGACCCGCGGCGAGTTGAATGCAATGCCCCACTGGGCGCTCAGGTGTTCGGCTTCGCCCATCACCTTGGCCACATGCAGCAGCGCCTTGGAGGGGATGCAGCCTCGCAACAGGCATGTGCCGCCCAGCCGCGCCTCCTCTTCAATGAGCGTGACATCCATTCCCAGGTCGGCGGCGAGAAAGGCGGCGGCGTATCCGCCGGGGCCGCCTCCCAACACGGCAAGTTGTGTGTGCATAATAAAAAAGCCGCCAAAGGCGGCTGTGCATTCGGAATGTTTTTCTCGGGTGAGCAGCCGATAGCCGCTACAAGCCACCTGCCCAATGAGCGCGACAAAAATCTTAACGCGACAAAAATTCAACCACGATGTTGGCGTCGACCGGGAGGCTGATATCGCTCGGCCCCGGATTGCCCAGCACCGTGAGGGCCATATTTTCGCTGTCGAAAGCCAGCCAATCGAGGCCGTCGCTAGGATTCTCCGCGATGATGCTTTGGTACAACGTTTTCAGGTTCGCCCGCTCGCTCAAGGTAATGACATCGCCGGGGCGAAGCATATAGGAAGGCGACGACACCTTCACGCCGTTCACCCGGAAGTGGCCGTGCGCGACGCCCTGCCGAGATTGCGGCCGCGTTTTGGTCAGACCGCCGCGACGAATGACGTTATCGATTCGGCGTTCACACAGCAACAACAGTTGCTCGCCGGTGTTGCCTTTCAAACGGCTGGCGCGCGTAAAATACCTGCGCAGTTGCCGCTCGCCGAGGCCATAATAATGCTTGACTTTTTGTTTTTCCTTGAGCGCGATGCCGTAGTTCGAGGGGCGCCGGCCGCGCTGGTGCATACCGGGGGGATGATCGCGACGTTCGAGGGCGCGAGCGGCGCCGGCGTTTTCATAAATCATTACGCCCAGGCGACGATTAATTCTTGCCTTGGGGCCACTGTAACGAGCCATACGGAGCGTTCTCCTTCAATCCTACAACGTGTGCTTCTCATAAACCAACGGCGGCGGCCACCGTTGGGAATGAAACGAAGGTAATTTTTGAAATAAAAGGGCCGGTTTTTGAGCGTCCTGCCCAAAAAAGCATTCGCCAGGCGGACCTTGGCCGACAAACCGCGTATATTGACCGATCTGGCCTTCATTCACAAGGGGTGTTGCGCCTTTCGGGCGCGTAAGGGTGCATGTCAGCTTTTGTAGCGGCCCAGGGTGGCGGAAAAAGATCAATAGGAGAATTGGGGAAAGTTGTGTTAAACTGCGGCGCGTAGG
>QIKY01000399.1 GCA_003233175.1 Planctomycetaceae bacterium
CACTCAGAGGAACAACCACGCCGTTACACGGCAATGAGTTTAACAATTCAAAACCACCAAGTCGTCACTAATTTCGCGAGCGGTCCTTATTTCGTTATTGAAGGCGACGAGCGTTTGTTGACGTGCGGCGATTGAATGGGCCCATCGCTTGAAGCTTCCGCGGGGAGCACGCCTCTGGCCGCCTCCGCGGCGCGACGCAGCATTTGCCGCGCTTCGTCCGACCGGCCTAGCGATTTCAGGGCTTGCGCCGCCCGCTCGTATCCGATTTCCTCCCACAGGTGGCGGTGAATATGCCGCTGGAAAGCGAGCAACGCCTTGTCGGCGCGGCCCTTGGCAAGCCAGGAGTCGCCCATGGCCAGCCACAAATGTTGGTGCATGGCTTCGAGTGGGAGGTCGGCGAACAGTTCCCGTTCTTCAGGATCCACCCGCTGAAAATTCGCCGCCAAGCGGGCTTTCAGTGCGTTCACCTCTGGGACGCGCGCCGGCGACAAATTAAACGGCCAAGCCTCCAGCCCGATGAGCGTCAAGGAATCGACCGCCAGTTGATCCAGCACGCCTACTTCGAGAAGCTTATCCCGGCTCGCCTGATCAGGATGGAGGTCGGCTCGCCAGACGTCACCCAGTTCGTCTTCCACGATACACTTGCCGAGAATACTCGCGACCTGCCAGGCGCCCTCCAGGTTGTAATGCACGTGTTCCAGAAAAAAATCGTCGCCCGGCGCCGGCAAGCGAGAACGCGAACGCAGTTCCGCCGCCGCATCGCAAAACGCGGCGCCGCCGCCGGAGGCCACTTCCCCGACGACGTCCAGAAAAGGAGTCGCGGCGCGAAAACGGCAGCCGTCCAGGTTGGCGGCCAGCGTGTATTGGAGGCCGGCTTCTTTTGCCCGGCCGAGCTTTTCCAGGCACTCTCCCTGGCGGTAGGCCAGCAGCGGGTCGGCGGGGTCGGCGCGGCGCGCCTCTGCGAGTGTTGTCAGGGCCGGCTCGTATTCACGATACGACATCAGCCGGGCAACCTCCTTGAGACGCCGCAAGGTTTCCGGGTTGGTGGTGGGTTGCAGCGGCGCCAAATCGGCGAGATTGGAGGGGACGGTCGAAAGCATGATCGGGATTTCCGCCTGCGCGGCAATCTCGACCATGCGCCTCAGGTTTTCGCGGAAGCGTTGGAGGGCGCTTTGAAAAACAGGGCCGTTCAGAGGAATGTTGATATCGGCCGGCAGGGTCTCGATGAGGTGGCGTTCGCTCGGCCTGTGAACCAGCGAAAATAGAATTTGGTAGGAACGTTGGCGTTTGAGGAAATCGGTTAGCGGCGCCAGGCTGGGCGTCAGGCTCCCAATCGTGGAAGCACTGCCGCCGGGGCCATAAAATTCGTTATGGCCGGAATGCACGACAATCAAGTCGGGCTGGCAGGCCACCGCCTGCCGCAAAACATGGACCTCGCCCGAACTCATGATGGCCGTCATGCCCGTGTTCAATACTTCGATGCGCCGCCCCGGCAGTTGCTGTTGCAGCACCACTTCAAGCAGCCGGGGCAGGGCGAGTTCAAAAGGATACGGGAAGCCCGCGACCGTTGAACCGCCAATCACCACGACCCGATACGTTCCCGCGGGCTTGGGAAGATGGAACGGGCGGAGGTCGGGCCCCCAGAGGTCTTCCACGCCGTAATAGGCGCGGTCGGCGGCGGGGTTGAAGCGAAAAACGTTCGCCTCGGCGGGCGCGGGAGCGTGAACGATGAGGCGCGTATCGTGGCCGACGCCGCACAAACGCAACGCCAGTTCCAAGAGCAGGAAGGGAAGCAAACCCAGGGCCAACGCCATCAGGCGAAAGCCCCACTTCCGCCGCGCTGGGAGCGGCCTCCGCCTAGCGCCCGGGGCGGATGGGACTGGCGTCTTTTCGTGGCGCGTGGGTGTTGGCATGATCGGCGGCGGTCTGTCGTTCTTACACAAATTCTACGACGGTCTTCCATGACTGTTATTTATTTATACACAATTGCTATTTTTGCGTGGCTTTGTTTCTTCGCGCTGTTGCCGTGCTGGGCGTTTTGACCCACTGCTCGGAGAAACGAGTTAAGTATTGGCGCAGACTTTCTCCGCCGGAAAATCCGATCACGGTTTGATCGCAGTCGAGTTGTTTCGAAATAACGTGCCCGGCGTCGACATCGAATTTGATGGCGCCGGTCGTGAGGTAATGCATGATCTTGATTTGCAACTTCGGGTCGTTGACCGGCGTCAGCACTTCGGTCTTGACCTTGATCGTGGCCACGCCCGCCGACACACGTTGAAGCGTATAGACCTTCCGCGTTTTCAGTTTTACGAGGCGGCCGTCTTCGGCGCGCAGCTTGAGTTCCGAGGGTGAGTTCCAACTGCCGCCCACCGAAACGGGAGTTTCGGGAAAGGGAATAATGACCGCGCCAAAGCCCATTTCCACCTCGGCCGATTTTGACTCGCGTTTGAGAACCTTGCCGGTTGGCGAAATCAAAAATTTCGTCAGCGGCACGCCAATCGTCTTCGCGACCGGGGCAAAATCCTGGCCGGGGTTTTTATCGGTTTTGCTGTTGTAGCGGGCTTCGGGGCGGTCGGTCAGTTTTCGCCACATATCGACGTCGTTCACCGAATGGATAATAGCCGCGTTGCCGGCGGCGTCGATGCTCTCAACATTCCAGACCTTCGTCGAAACCGTACGAGATTTTGTCTCCTGCGAGTTGCCGCGAATGGTGGTCTTGACGGTGGCCAAATGCGTGACCGTCCAACGCAATTCCTGGCCCTTGGCGAATTTGTGCTGCAGGGTGTAGGTGGCGGTCGTGGCGCGGCGTTTCGATTTTTCCAACTGACGTTGAAGATCGGTTTTTTCCCGGCCCCAGGCGCCTTGCTGGACCACCACGATTACCAGCAACATCGCGAACAATTTCTTCATCGGTTTTGCATCCTTGCGTGCGAACGCAGTCAAGAGCGTTCAAAGTTAATACGGATGTGGTTCGTTTAGCGGTTTTCTCGTTTCTTTTGGAAGCGGCCGCCCCAGCCCAATTTCTCACGAAGCGTAGAATAGTATGTATGCCCCTGAATCTCCAATAGCTGAAATTCGGGCTTCGCGCGTTCGATGCGCACGCGGTCGTCTGCGGTAAGCTGGCCGAGCGGCTGGCCATCGACCACGATGGAGGTCGACCGGTGCGGCGTTTGCACGGTAATTTCGTAAATTCTGTCGGCCGTATCTACAATGGGCCGCACGGTGAGGGTGTGTGGGCTAATCGCGGAAATAACGAAGGCTTGAAGATCTTTTCGCAGAATCGGGCCGCCGGCCGAGAGGTTGTGAGCGGTGGACCCTACAGGCGTACTGACAATCAGCCCATCACAGCTGTAAGTCGTCGCCAGTTCGCCATCGACATAAAAGTCAATTTCCAAAATCGAATACGGCGGCCCGCCGAGAATCGACGCCTCATTCAAGCCAAGGCTCTGTTTCCAGGGTTTTCCGGCCCGAAAAACCGTGGCTTGAAACATCAAATGCCGGACAATCTTCGCTCTTCCCGCACAAACATCGGCTAGGGCGTCGGAAAGTTCCTCGGGCTGAAGGTCTGCCAGAAAACCGAGTTTCCCCAAATTAACGCCCAAGGCCGGCAATTGGCGGTCGGCCATTTTCTTGGCTGCATGAAGCATGGACCCATCGCCGCCGAGCACAATCGCCAAATCGGCGTCTACGGAAGCGAGATCTTTTTTGAATTCGAAATCGGTCAGCACGATATCGGCATGCTGTTCGATTTGCTGACGCAATTGGTCGGCCATCGCCATCACGTTGGGGCGTTCTCCGGCGCCGAGCAACAGCACGCGCGGCCGCTCCAGCGGGCAGTGGAAGAGGTCGTGAGGTGCATCTTTGGGCATGGGCTCGCATTCTTTTCATGGCCAGCGGCGGGCATGGGGGCTGTTGTTTATACACTTACTGTATCAACAACAGGGCATTAGGGCCGTGCGGCAGATAACAGCTTAGCAAAAACGCCGTTTTGCCGAACTTCCAAAAACTCGGTAATGGCCCAGGAGCCCCCAGAAAACCCGCCACTGGCGGAAGGGATGCTAGCAATTCCATGGTCGCGAACTTACGATGGCTTTGCGCACCTGGCGCTGGTCGCAAGAACTGATTCGCGCCTGCATCACGATTCCAAACCTTGGGAGGCTTTTATAATGTCGCGTCTCTGGATGCTGCTGCTGGTCGGCTGCTCGTGTTTTTCGATTATAGCCGGTGCAACACGTTCGGCGCTGGCCGAAGAACCGCTCGAACTGGGTTCGCGCCGCGAACTGTTTGTCGACCAATATTTGATCGGCCAGCTTGAGGGAGATATTCGCCTGCAATTGAACCCGCCCCGCGATGAAGGCCCGGTGCTCAAGTTCGACGAACCCTGGGAAGGCAACTTTTGCGGCTACGCCACGGTCATCTACGATGGCGAGAAATACCGGCTCTATTACCGCGGTTTGCGAGATGCCGGGAACGACGGGGCCGACGCCGAAAAAACCTGTTACGCCGAAAGCCAAGACGGCATCCATTGGGTGAAACCGAAACTCGGGCTGTACGAATACAAGGGCTCGAAAGAGAACAACATTATTCTCGCCCACGCGGCGCCGGCCACGCACAATTTTTGTCCCTTCCTTGATCGCCGCCCCGGCGTTCCGGCCGAAGAACGTTTCAAAGCCGTGGGCGGCACGAACCGCAGCGGCCTGCTGGGCTTCATATCAGCCGATGGCGTCCATTGGCGGAAGTTGCCGATGCAGCCGGTTTACAACGACGAAGGCTGGGTGTTCGATTCACAAAACGTGGTCTTTTGGTCGACCACGGAAAAGCAATACGTGCTGTATTATCGTCGTGCTCCGGAAGGCGTGCGGGCGATTGCCCGCGCCACGTCGCCCGATTTCTTGCATTGGTCGAAGCCGGTGCAAATGCGATATTCCGACACCAACACGACCAAGCCCAGCCACCATCTTTATACGAATCAAACCCAGCAGTATTTTCGGGCGCCCCATATTTATCTGGCCACGGCCGCGCGGTTCATGCCAGGGCGGCAAGTCCTGACCGACGCCGAAGCCAAGGCGATCAACGTGCATCCTAAATATTTTCGCGACACCTCCGACGCGGTTTTGATGTCGTCGCGCGGCGGAGATCTCTACGACCGCACTTTTCTCAGCGCTCTTATTCGGCCCGGCATTGGCGCGGAGAACTGGGTTTCTCGCACGAACTACCCGGCGTTGAACATCGTGCCGACCGGCGCGCATGAAATGTCGCTCTACGCCAACCAAAATTACGGCCAGGAAACCTCGCACTTGCGGCGGTATTCCTCCCGGTTCGACGGCCTTTCCTCGCTGCATGCCGAATACGCAGGCGGCGAACTGATCACGCCGCCGCTGACGTTCACGGGCGAAAAACTCGAACTCAATTTTTCCACTTCGGCCGCCGGGGGCCTGCGCGTCGAGATCCAAGATGCGGCCGGCAAGCCTCTTCCCGGTTTCTCCCTAGCCGACGCGCGAGAACTGATCGGCAACGAAATCGCCCGTAACGTGAGTTGGAAATCGAACCCTGAACTCGGCAAGTTGGCCGGTCGCCCGGTTCGGCTAAGGTTTGTGCTCCGCGATGCCGACCTATTCTCCCTGCGTTTTCATTCACCCACGCCCGAAAAATAAACAACGAGAAATAATCGACGCCATGTGGAAAAGCAAAATTCGAGCGAAGCTCGATCGTAACGAACCGGCGTTAATCACGGCGCTGCATTTTTGCGACCCATCGCTTTACGAACTGGTGAGTTTGCTGGGTTTCGATGGCATCTGGCTCGATTTGGAGCACCATGCCCATAGCGATGAAACGGCCGCCCAATTAATTCGCGCCGCGCGGGTGGGCGGGGCCGACGTCATGGCGCGCCCCGCCAAGGGCGAATTCATGCGTATGGGCCGTTTGTTGGAGGCGGGCGCCCGGGCCATTATGTATCCTCGCTGCAACGACGCGGCCGAAGCGGCGGAAGTGGTGCGGTGGTCGAAGTTCGCGCCACTGGGCGAGCGCGGCGTCGATAGCGCCAATCCTGATAACCCATACCTGCTGCAACCGCTGGTGGAATACCTGGAAGAAGCCAATCGGCAGAACGTGGTGATTATTCAGTTGGAGGAGCCGTCGGCGGTGGAAAACGCGGAGGAAATCGCGGCGGTGGAAGGAGTTGACGTACTCTTTCTTGGCCCCGGCGATTTCAGCATTCTTTCCGGCGTTCCCGGCCAGTTCGACCATCCTTCCATCGCCGCCGCTCGCGAGCGTATCGCCCAGGCAGCCGCTAATGCCGGCAAACATTGGGGCTGCCCCTGCGGGAGTGTCGAGATGGCGAAGTCGTTGCTCGAAATGGGGGCGCGGTTCATCTGCCACCAGTCGGATATCACGACCATGAAAGCGGCCTTGGAAAAAATGCAACAAGATTTCTCCCCACTGGGCTTCACGTTTTCACCCCGCTTTCCCGCTGGCGGAGAATCGGTTTGATGGCGAAGAAAACCTCACTGCTGGTCGTGGGCGTGGGCTCGATTGGCGAGCGGCATGTGCGTTGTTTCCAAGCGACCGGCCGGGCCGACGTGGCCGTTTGCGATATCAACGCGGCGCTGTTGGAAGAAGTCGCGGCGCGGTACTCTGTCGCGCAGGCGTACAGCAGCCTCGACGACGCGCTCGCGCAGCGGTTCGACGCGGCGGTTATCTGCGCACCGGCCCATCTGCACACGCCCTTCGCCCAACAACTGGCCGATCACGGCGTGCATCTGTTGATTGAAAAACCATTGGCCGTCGAGACCGCCGGGTTGGCCGAACTGCACCGCACGATTCAAGCACGAAAACTATCGGCGGCGGTGGCCTATGTAACGCGTGCGCATCCTGCGTTGGCGGCGATGAAAGCAGCCCTCGACGACGGACAGTTCGGCCCGCCGGTGCAAATCGTGGCCACCTGCGGCCAACATTTCCCCACCTACCGCCCGGCCTATCGCGACATCTATTACGCAGCGCACGCCACCGGCGGCGGCGCCGTGCAAGACGCCCTCACCCATGTGCTCAACGCCGGGCAGTGGCTGGTCGGCCCGGCGGAGCGCGTCGCGGCGGACGTCGCCCACCAAGTGCTGCCGGGCGTCGACGTCGAAGACACCGCACATGTGCTGGCCCGCCATGGCAACGTGCTCGGCAGCTACACGCTAAACCAGCATCAGGCGCCGAACGAATCGAGCCTCACGGTGGTCTGTGAACGAGGAGCCGCTCGTTTTGAATCGCACAATAAACGCTGGCGTTGGATGACCGAACCGAACCAGCCCTGGCAAGACGAAACTTTCCCTGAACTCGAGCGAGACACGCTCTTCGTTCGACAAGCCCACACGTTTCTCGACGTGCTCGAAAAAGGCGCCCCGCCGCTGTGCGATTTCTCCGCCGGGCTCACAACCCTGCTCACGGCGCGGGCCATTTTGCAAGCCGCAAAAGAGCAGCGTTGGGTCGAAGTACAAACCGCCGAAGAGGTGCTCCATTGAATAAGAACACGACCGAGCCAACCGTTTCCGAACTGTTCAACCTGCGCGGCCAAACGGCTTTGGTCAGCGGCGCTTCGGGGTATTTGGGAGGCGCCATGGCGCGGGCCTTGGCGGAAGCCGGCGCCGCGGTGGTGGTTAGTAGCCGGGAGTTGGCGCGCGCCCAAGCGATTGCGGCGCAACTGCCGCCGGTGGAGGTTGGTCAACACGGCGGCGTGGCGCTCGACTATTTGGACGGCGACACCCTCGCTCCGGGTTTTGAAAAGGCGGTTGAAATCAACGGCGGCGTTGATATTTTGGTCAACAACGGCAACGCCGGCGTCGGCCAAGATTGGAAAACCGTCAGCTACGAAAATTTCAACCTGCAAATGGCGATGGCGGCCGGTTATTTCGTCCTCAGCCGTTCATTGCGCGATCATGCCGTCGAACAAAAAAAGCCGGCCAGCATCATCATGCTCGGCTCCATGTACGGGCAGGTCGGTTCCTACCCCGAAGCGTATGAAGGCGTTTGCCCGGCCAGCCCGGTCGCGTACCATGCGTTGAAGGGCGGCATCAGCCAGATGACCCGGCACTTGGCGGTTTATTGGGCGACGGAGCAGGTGCGTGTGAACTGTTTGAGCCCCGGGCCGTTCCCTTCGAAGAAGGCGCCGACGGCAATGGTTGAACGACTGATCGAAAAAAGCCCCATGCGTCGGATGGGCCTGCCGCACGAACTCAAGGGCGCCGTGGTGTTTTTCGCCAGCCGGGCCAGCAGTTACATCACGGGGCACACGCTCTTGGTCGACGGCGGTTGGACCGCCTGGTGATTCTGGTAAGGTGTTGGGTGAGACTCCTTCGCGCGCGTGCCTCTCCGTAAAAACTGAAGGAGCCTCGCGAGAAAGGTCGTTTTTTTAACCGCCGGAAGGCGCTGCCCGGTCTGTCATCGAATTCGGATTGACCCTAACGTGTTTTTGAAGTTATTTACTCTTTTTATTGTTGTGCCGCTGATCGAACTGACGCTCTTGCTAGCGCTGTCCGAAGCGATTAGCTGGCAATACACGCTGCTGATCGTGGTGGCGTCGGGCGCGTTGGGCGCCTTTTTAGCCCGCATGCAAGGCTGGCGAACCTACACCCGCATTCGCCGGGAGCTTGCGACGGGCAATATGCCCACCGATTCCCTGCTCGACGCCCTGCTCATTTTTTTCGCTGGCGGGCTCTTGCTCACGCCTGGAGTGTTGACCGATGTTTTCGGCATGACGCTGCTCATTCCGTTTTTTCGCAACGCCTACAAACGCTGGCTAGTGCATTGGTTCAAATCGCGGGTGCAAATCCATACCGTCGGCATGGGGAACGCCAACGATCGCACAGCCGACCCAGATCGCACCATCGTGATTGACTCCTACATCGTCGACCACGCACCAGACGATGAAAAACCAGAGCAGGACTGACCACCGTTTGAAGCTCCCCCGCCTTGCCGCCGCAGTTGCCGGTTTTTCCACAAGATTCGCGCGCGGCGGTCGAACCAGAGGGGCGAGACGCTCCGGCATGCGGCCGGCCGATATTTGACACAACAGGCGGCGGCGGGGGAGAATGACCAACGGCCGGTTTCCTCACTGCATCTTTCAGACGCTTGTTTCCTTAGGCGAGGACGACCTTCTTTCACGAGGACGACATGGCGGTTTTTTGTTCCGAGTGCGGCGAGAAATTGCTCGGCGCCGTGAACCGGTGCTGGAATTGCGGACGCGAATTCGAACTCTTGGCGAATGAAGCCATTCCGCCGGTTCGCCGCGCGCCGGTTTGTCTGACACCGAGCGACGAGGCGGCGGCTGGGCAACCTGCCGTGGAAAACACCACTACCGCCGCTATTTCGCCAGCCGCTATTTCGCCCACAGTCGTTGCGGCTCAGGTGCGGCGCGGGTCGCCCTTTGCGGGAACCGGCGAAGGCATCGCCCTCCGCCGAGCGTTGCGTACTCAATACCCTGGCGGCAGCGCCGCCCGCGGCGCGGCCATGGCTTCGGTGGTTGTAGGCGGAATCGCCCTGGCGGCGTCTTTCTTTACCGTTGGCGGAATCCTGATTAGCGTGGTGGGGCTTTGCATGGGCGTTTGGGGTCTGTACTCCGACCGGCGGGCGGTCGCGATTGCGGGAACAGTGCTTTCCTGTTTTGCGCTGGCGATCGCCTGTTTTCACGGCGCTGTCTATCTCTATATTTTCATCTACGGAATTGATCCCTTCGCGCCGGAGATTCCCGAAATGGAATATCCATTGTAAGGCGCTGGCGGGAAACCGGAAAAATACCGCCACGCACCGAAAAAAGTGCTTGTCCCGTACAGGAACCGCGTGAAAATATGTTGCCGGTTATTGCGAGGAAGATCCCCGGAGATTCAGCATGCCGGTAGGTTCATTCGGCCTCTGTGTGGCGGTTGCGAAGAATTTTGCCGCGGATTTCGTCTTTGAGATGGTTCAGCACCGAGTTTTTATCGGTCTCGGCCAAGATGCGTTTGATCACGATCTTGGGCGATTCACCACCCCAGGTGGAGCCGTGCTCAAAGAAGTACTTCGCCGCCCGCCCCACAATGTAGGAGCCGTAGCCGGCGGCGGCGCCTTGGGGAAGGGCAGTGAGAACGGCGCCGAATCCAAACGTGACGGCCTTGAAAAGCGAGCCGGCGGCGAGTGTCGCGATATTGGCCACCGCCACCCAGCCGCCCGCCTTGAGGATGGAAAAGAAGAGCTTGCGGGAATGCTTCCAGCTTAGGTCCAGGCCGTAGATTTTAGCCAGGTTGGCCACCATCACTAGGTCAACCGCGCTGCCGCCGATCACATCGACCGCCGGCGGCGTGAAGGCCACCGTGAGCGATTTCACCGCCGCGTAACTCCAGATCAACTTCGTGGCCTGCTTCTCGCGCAAACGCATTCGCAGCGCGGTTACGCGGTCCGACTTATCGGCGGCGTACATAGCCGCGTTCAACGCCAACAACGCCAGACCGTCTTGCTCCAGAACTTCCAGAATCCGGACGCGCAAATCTTCCAGAATCGGCTCCGGGCGACGCCATTCACTTTTTGTGCGGCCGCGTTGGTCTTCGACGACATACTCCATTTCACGAGGATGGGCGGCGGCCATCACGACATTTTCCGGCTGGATGGCGCCGGTGAGCCGATCGTCGCGGAGCACTTGCAGCAATCGCTCTCGCTCTTCGGGGGTGTAAAGATCGATCTTGTTGAACACCACGATGATCGGCTTATGCACCAGCGTGAGCGCGGCCAAGGCGGAGAATTCCGTTTCGTTGAGGTCGGAATCGGTGACGAAGAGAATTAGGTCGGCGCGTTGGGCGGCGTCACGGGCCATATCGGCGCGGTCGCCGCCGCCAACTTCATTCAAGCCGGGCGTGTCGATCAACACAACCTTCGAATCGGCCAGCCCTGGCACGCAATAGCCGCAGCCCTCCCAGTCAACATCCCAGACTTCCTTGGTCCAGCCGCCCTGCACATCGACTTCGGTCACGGCTTCGCCCACCAGCGCGTTGATCAAGGCGGATTTTCCCGTGCTGATTTCTCCAAACACGGCAATCTCGACCCGCCCCTGCGTGAGCTTCTGGGCCATGCCTTGGAGGTCGGCGATATCGCGCCGCAGCTCGCGTTTTTCTTCGTCTCGGCAGCCCTTCATTTTTTCCAGAGCATGATCGATCGAGGCGGCCGCCTCTTCATAACGCGCACTGCTTTGGGCCACGGTTTGATTCATTGTTTGGTGTCTATTGCTTGGCGTCTATTGCTCAGTGTCTGTTTCATCGGAATGGGCGAAATGCCGGCGAGCCATGTCGACAAGTTTTTTCAGTTCGCTGATGCTGGTCACGTGCTCCCATTGTCGGCGGGCGACGGCCGTCATGCCGCCTTCGGCGAAGTTCATTTCGTGGCTGAAGTATTCGATAAACACGGCGCCGATCCAACGCGTGATGAGAATTTGCACCAAACCCTGCATGGCGCCGCCGGCCAGCGTGCCGATGCCGGGAATGCCTTTGAGCATAGACGAAATCAAGGGCGTGACGGCGGTCGCTCCGAGAATGGAAAACAGATTCTTTCCTAATTCCCCGACCAGCTTCACGGCGGTTTGTACGTCGATGTCCTGCCGATAAACACGCCCCAAATCGAGCACCATTTTGACCGAGATCGCCGTACCGGCGGCCAAGTCGAGCACCGGGAATGGGCTCAACGCCGCCGCCCCGCCCGCGCCCCACATGTAGCGGTCGACGATCTTCCAAGCCCGTTCGTTGAGCGACTCTCGGGCTTTTTCCCGCGCGTGCTCCACCAAACCCCGCGATTGCAAAAGAAGATTCGCCATGAGTAAATCGCGGCTGTCGGATTTGAAAACCTTCAACAGACGATCGGCCAAACTCTCGATGCTGGCCGGCGTTTCGACCTGCTCCCGCAGCTCCGAGCCATCGGCCAGCACCCGCACCCGCTCCCGGATCGACTCACGCGCCTGCACCGCCACGACATCTTCCGCCTGGACGAATTCCTTGACCTGCTCCACGATTTGGCCCAGCAGCGCGGCGCGGTCTTGCGTGCTGTACCAATCGAGTTTGTTCAGGCAGAGTAGCACCCGTTTCTCCATCTGGCCGAGTTGTTCGAGTAGCTGGTGTTCGGAATTTCGGATCGGTCCATCCACCACGACCAGCACGATGTCGGCGTCCTGGGCGGCGTCGGCGGCGCAGTTCTGGTTGATTTCTCCCTCGATTTCACCCAAGCCCGGCGTGTCGACGAGCGTGATTTTGTCGGCCCCCGGCCAGGGAACTTCATTCCGCCGAACCGTTGTGCCGCCGCGGGCGTCGGTCATGAATACATCGCGCCCGGCCAGCGCGTTGAGCAACGACGACTTCCCGCTCGAAATGGTGCCGAAGGCCACGATCTCGAGTGTTTGCGCCTCCCGTTTTTCTTCTAATTTAGCCACCAGCGGCTGGAGTTCATCGAGCACGTTGGCGTCGAGATGCGGATCGGCCCGTAATTCGCCGATGGCCGCGATGTTTTCGTCGACCTCAAACGTCTGTTCTTGTTGCGAAAGTTGGCTGGGGTCCTTGCCGCGACGTTGGCGGCGCTCTTTTTTGCGGCTCGACGTTTGCCACAATTGCCAGACAATCCAGAGCGTGCAACCCAGCAACAGCGAGCCGCCGAGTCCGACAATGCCGAAGTAGATTACCACCCATACGGTTCCGGCTTGAGACACCACCTCGTATTGCCGCAACAACACCGATGGCAAGTACATCAGCAAAAAGCCGACAAACGCCAAGGTCGGCAGTAGCAGCAAACCTGATATCGTGCGGTAAAATTTCAAAACGGAAAACTCTCGGTAAGTGGCAACTGGCCCGCCGCCAGTTTAAGGGCCGCGGCGTCTCGAGGGCCATGGCAGTTGGCAATTATTCTGATACGGAAGAACCTCTTATTCTATCGCTTTTAAGTTGGGCGGTGTGCGGTTCCCACCCGGCGGACGCGCAGCGGCGTTGTCCGAGGTGAGCAAATCTCGCCAAACCTGGGAATCGATGGTTTCACTGAGAAAACGGGAGGCGCCGTCGCAAAACATGGCGTTCACCCCGCCGGCGTGAAACGACGCCGGGCGGGCGAAGCGGATCGAGCCATCGCCCTTGCCGGCAAGTTGGTTGATCGTGAGCGGCCGACGATTCGCCTTGTCTTTCGGACGCCCGCCCTTGGGAAACCAGCCTTTGGGAAACCAGACCACTCCCAACTCTGCTTCGTTGCCTTGCGGCCAGGAGCCGGCGTCGACATTTTCGGTGAGCAGCAACGTGTACGACGCTCCATCGGCGGCTTCGATATTTTCCAGCGATTGGCGTGTGTTGGGGTCGGCGATGTAGTCGAGAAAGACGCCGTTGGCGGGCCAATCGGGAGGGCTGTTGCTCAGCGAGGGCAGGTCGGGCGCGCCGGTATTGACGACCCACGTCAGCCAGGGTTCGAAGGTTTTGGCTTGCGTGCGAGGATCGTTGGGGCACATCATTTCCGGCAAATAAGGAAGCGGTTCACTGGTTGCGACAACGCCCTGTTTCTTCAAGGCGTGGGCCAACAACGCACGAGGCGCGAGTGCGTCGCGATCGACGTCGCGGCCCAGATAGGGCAATGTTTTTGCCGCCCAGGTGGAGGCGAAGCGGTCGTCGGCCGGTTGGCCATCGTGCGGCGGCGAGTCGCGCTGATTTCGCCCTAGCCAATCTCGCCCCAGCCAATCCCGGTAGCCCGGAAATTCTCCGAAGTCTTGCTCGTAATCACGGACGGCCATGGCGGCGTCGGTTTGCCGTTTCTCACAAAACGCGCGCCGAGCCGCCTCGCGCATGCCGAGCAGATACGGCGCCGCAAGCATCGCGAACATCAGCAAGATGACCGCCACGACAAAAAAATCTCGCCGTTCGAATTGTCGAATCAAACGCATATACCGCTCGCCTAAACAAGTTCATGCAGCGGACGTACATTGGCGTTAACCAATCGATTCGGCCGGCCGCGAAAATCGAACAGACGCTGGGAATCGAGGTTGATGCCTAAATTATAATACAGCGTGGCGAAAACTTCCGCAAAAGTGACACCCCGGTCGACGGCCTCTCCGCCCAGGCGGTCGGTTGCACCAAGCACCTGCCCGGTTCGCATGCCGCCGCCCGCCAGCAACGCACAAGACACGCGCGGCCAATGATCGCGGCCGGCGTTTTTATTAATGGTCGGCGTGCGGCCGAATTCCCCCCAAGCCACCACCGTGACATCGTCAGCAAGGCCGCGTTGGTGCAGGTCTTCGACGAGCGCTGAAAGGGCTTGGTCGAAAATCGGCAGTTCGCGTTTGGCCCGACCAAAATTGTCGCCGTGAAAATCCCAAAAGCTGTGATTCAGCGTGACCACGCGCGCGCCCGCTTCGACCAACCGGCGAGCGATCAAGAAGTTTTGCGGCGCGTGCGGCGCGGCATCGCCTTGAGGACGGCTTAAATCGCCTTCGCCGTAGCGGGCGCGTGTTTCAGGACTCTCTTTCGAAATATCGAGCGCGTCGAACATTTGCGACGACGTCAGCACGCCCATGGCGCGCTCGGTGAAGGCGTCCATCCCGCGCATGGCGCCGGAGGCGTCCCAATGGCGGCGAAACTGGTCGAACCGAGTGAGTAACGTTTGGCGGCCTTGGAGCCGGGCGGCCGAAACGCCTTGCAGTTGCATGTCGTCTCGCGCGGGGCCGGTGGGCCGAAACGAAGAGGCGCCCAATCCCAAAAAACCGGCGTTTGGTTCGTTATAGGGCGTGTGTTTGGTCGTGTAACACAAACTGACGAACGGCGGCGCTCCAGGATGCACCGCCCCTTCGTAATGGCCAACCGCCGAACCAAAGGCCGGCCAGCCGCCCCCCGGTTCGTTGCGACGCGTATGCCCGGTGAAACACTGGTAGCCTTCGTGCCCCGGTTGGCAATCGACCATGCTGCGAATCGGCGCGAGTTTGTCCATGATGCGCGCCATTTTCGGCAGGTGTTCGCAAATTTCGATACCGGGCACATTCGTTTTGATGGGCGAAAAATCGCCTCGCACCTCCGCCGGCGCGTCGACCTTGATATCGTACATGTCTTGGTGAGGCGGACCGCCACAGAGGTAAATCATGATGACCGATTTGTGCGAACCGCCTTGGCCCGCGGCCGCTTCTTGTTGCAACAATTGCGGCAGGGTTACTCCACCCGCCATGCCTCCCAGACCCAGCCCGCCAATGCGCAGGAAGTTGCGACGGGAGACGCCATCGCAGAAAGCGCCTTGTTTGGTTCCGCCGATGAAATCCAACATTTGAAATTTTGCTTTCCCGAAAGGATCAAAAGAACGCGCCCGGCCGTTGTCGCTACGTTACTTGCCCGCGCGTTACGACCGGCCCGATGCGGCGTGTTGTTCGATCAAACTCGTGAGCGGCGCCAATTCGCTCGCCGATTGGTACACCCGCCCCAGGTCGTCGGGCAGCCGGGCGAAGGCGACAGCCCGACGCGATGCGTCTAACGGCCGCTCACGCACCTCTCGGATGTAAATCCCCAACACTTGATCGGGAAATTTGCGGGCGATGGCGCCGTAAATTTCAGGATCGTGTTCGCCGGAGTCGCCGATGAGGAGGAATTTGCGTTGGGGACAGGCTTTCATCAGTGAGTGAATCACGAGCCGTTTGGTGGCGCCGCGGCGCATGAAGAGCCGCCGCAACATATGCGTGGTCAAGCGGAACTTCCGCAGGTGAAACGTGCCTGCGGGAAAGTCATGGGATTGAATCAGATCTTCCAGGCTTCGATAAAGTTGCCAAGGGCTCGACGACACATAATGAAAGTCGGTGTTCAACTCAGCCCAGGTTCGAAACAGTTCAGCCATGCCATCGATGGCGCGGTAGTCGTTCAGAAATGTGTTTTGGAGTAGCTTCCGCTGGCTGGCGACATCGCTGTGCTTGATCGTGTCGTCGATATCGCTAATGACTGAAACGCCCTGGGGCTGCAAAACATGCACGCAACCGGCGAATCGTCGATAATCGCCGGGCGGCGCCACAACTTGTATCGACAACCGGCCATCGTTGAGGTGGCCGGTTTCCGCCAAACGAGCAAACTGCTCCCGCGTGAAACGTAAATTGCAGGAAAAATGCCCATCCCCGCGCGACTTGCGCCGCAGCAGATGCGTTTCGTCGCCGATGTTCACCGCCAGCCGTTTCCCTTTTTCTCCAGAAACGATGAACCCCGATATGCGATCACGAAATACATCGCTCTCCAATTCATGCGTTTCCGCGTTCATCGCCCGGCGCAGCAAACGCAGCATGATTCGCTTACGCAAGGGGACATCGACCGATGCATGCACCGAACCGCGCACCGCGACCAACCAGCATTGATCCTTGCGCCGCCAAATCGCCGGGGAAGGATACAACACGACCGATTCATCGAGTTCAAGTTTGGAATAGGGCTCGCGAGCGAGAAGCATCGGCTTTCATTGTCGAGGACTTGCGGATTTCGCTGGGCGGGAACACTCCGCTTTGGCAGAGTAACAAGTATCCGCTTAAAATCGGGCCACGCCAAGTGATGCACCCAAAAAGAGGGGGTGGCAAACCGTTGTCACGGCAGGATCGTGCAAACGGCCGCGGGACGCGATAACACCGTAACCTGTTGATGTACAGTCATTTAGGCGAGCGTGCGGCCAAGCATGCTTCGCTTCTCCAAACTGGGGCGACGCCTTCAGATTCACGAAAATAACATATGTTGGTCTGAGGCCGTATCTTTCAGCCGCTGGCGGGCCATTTCACAGTATTCCGGCGAGCAATCGACGCCCAGAAAGCGACGCCCCGCGTCCCGCGCGACCACCGCCGTGGTGCCGCTGCCCATGAAGGGGTCGAGCACCACGCCGCCGGGCGGGCAGCCGGCGTCGATACAGGTGCGCACTAAAGGCTCGGGAAAAACGGCGAAATGGGCTTGGCGAAATTTGGAGAGCGGGATCGACCAAACCGTGCGTTTGTTTCTCCCCTTGGGGTTGAAGGCCTGGTCCCAACGGCCATTGTGCAAGTTGGAGTTCCCGGCGTTTTTCCCTTGCTCCGGGGAGCCATCTCGCTGGAAGAAATGTTTTCGGCCGCCCTTCATTTTCGACTGCTCGGAAAAAGTGACGTGTGGTTCGCGAATGGCGTCGGCGTCGTAGTAGTACTGTTTGTTCTTGGTGAAAAAGAAAATCGATTCGTGGTCAGTGGTCGGACGATTCTTCACCGGCGATGGCATGGCGTTGGGCTTGTGCCAGATGATTTCGCTACGCAAGATCCAGCCATCGTCTTTCAAGGCGTGCGCCACGCGCCAGGGCATGCCGAGCAATTCTCCGTTGTGGTATTTGTCGCCCAAGACGAGCCAAAACGCGCCGCTCGGTTTGAGCAACCGCCGCCCTTCGCGGAAAACCTTGGCCAATTGATCGACATATTCGTGTTCGGTTTTTTCCCGGCCGATTTGCCGGTTGTTTTTGTAGTTCCGCTGGTGAAAGTACGGAGGACTGGT
The DNA here is from genome assembly GCA_003233175.1 of Planctomycetaceae bacterium. Classification (GTDB taxonomy): domain Bacteria; phylum Planctomycetota; class Planctomycetia; order Pirellulales; family Pirellulaceae; genus SZUA-33. The sequence goes on from QIKY01000399.1 coordinate 17,481, forward strand.
CACCAACATGTCGACCGATTCCTCCGGCAATTCGGCCAACACCTGGCGTGCGTCGCCACAAATGATTTGGTCGAGCGGCAACTCCCGCGACTGCGATTTTTCCACGCTCGAATTGTTGCTCGTCATGTTTGCTTCTCGATATCCTATCTACGTTGTCTATCTAGAATTCAACGCCTTTGGCGTGCGCGTACGCGCGGAGTTCTTCAAGTTCTCGGGTGAAGCCGCCGGAAAGAATCGGGAACCGGCACCATGTTTTGGGGTCGAGATTTTCGTCGTCCAGATGAAACGAAGGCGCGTAGCGTTCACGCTTCCATTGGTTGCGACACCACAACTGAAAGAAACGCTCGACCCAGGTAAGTAAATCGGCTCGACTGTACTCTTTCTCTGTCGCCTCCAGCAAGCGAAACACTTCCAACGGAGAATGTTTATCACGAATGGCGGCCCGCTCGATGGCGTCAAGCACTTCGTAGGGCATGAGGTCGGCTTCGTCGGTCTGGTGCAATTCCAAAGGCCGCAACTCGGCGGTCGGTTGTTGCGCATTGACCGCCCGCAAAGCCGAAATGGGGCCGACGTCCTGAGGACCTTCCGTTTCCATCCAACGCAGCCAATGGCGGAGGAAGGCTTTATCGATTCCGGCAATCGGCGCCAGACCGCCGGAGGTGTCGCCGTCCATGGTGGCGTAGCCGACCGCCGCTTCGGAGCGGTTGCTGGTGGCCAGCAGAAGCGCGCCGCTCAAATTCGCCAGCAGCCAAACACTCGGCGCCCGCGCCCGAGCCTGAATATTTTGCAGCGCGATATCATCGTGCTTCCACGTCAGCGGCCGCGCAACGGCGGCCGAAACCATGCCGACATATTCCTGCACCACCGAATCAACGTCGAACTCCAGGAAGCAAGCCCCAATCGATGCAGCAACGCCGGCGGCGGCTTGGCGCGTGGTGTGGCTGCTGTTGCGCGTCGACTGATAAACGCAGGTCAGCAACCGCCGCACGATTTCGGTTTTCGCCTTTTCCGGCCAAGGCGCCAAATAGGCGAGTTTTTCCAGCAGACGTTCTCGCCCCAACTCCCGCCAACCGAAGCGGACCACCAACGCACAAAGCAGCGCCACGGCGGCGGAATCGGCGCCGCCGCTCAGTGAAACCACAAAGCCCGCTGACCGACTTTTCCGCAGGTAATCGAACAACGCCAAAGACACCGCTCGCGTGAATTCCTCCTCCTTTACAAACGGCCCTCGCTCCCAGGCTTCGGAAGCGTCCGCCGCCGGCGCGGGGTCGATCTCGGGGTAGGAGAACACGCTGCGGACACAGCCGGCATCGTCGGCATCGTCGGCATCGTCGGCATCGTCGGCATCGTCGGCGGGCGAGGCTTTCGGCTGATTGCGGGCGCGCGTCATGCGAATGGCGTCAAGATCGAACACGGCGGTGGCGAGTTGCATGTCGTGGTAGGAAAATCTGCGGCCGACGGCGCGCATAAGTCCGCAATCGGCGAGCATGGTTCCGCCGTCGTAGATGGCGCGTCCGGCTTCGTTGCCGAGCAAGTTGGCATAGACGTATCCAACGTTGAAAGCCCGGGAGCCTTCCAAGACGAACCGCCGCCGAATTTCTTGTTTGCCGAAGGCGAAGTGGCTGGCGCTGGGGTTCAAAATGATATCAACGCCGCGCTGTGCGAGCGCCGCGCCAGGCCGCTGGGCCACCCAGGCGTCTTCACAAATTTCAAACCCGATGCGCACGCCCCCGCAATTGAAGATCAGATCTCCGATGGGGTGGCGATCGTTGTTTCTCTGCAATTCCGCGCGCACGCCCGCCGGCCACGGTTGGAACCAGCGCGGCTCGTAGTGGATGCCCGTTCCGGCCAGGTTTTGTTTACCAACGAAGCCGAGAATTTGTCCGTCCGCCGCCAAACATGCGGTGTTGAACAAGCCGCTTTCATGGAGCACGGGCAATCCGATCGAGACGATCATGCCTTTGGTGTCGGGCAGAATTTCATGCAACACGTCGAGCGATGTCGCGGCGACGCCGGCGGCATGAAAGCTATCTTCACAGCCGTAGCCGCTGATACACAACTCGGGCAGGCAAAGCAGTGAAACACCCTCGCGGCGCGCGGCGCTGATTGCCTGGAGTATGTTGGCTTTGTTCGCTTCCCAAGCCATGGGCGTTTGGTTGAGCGAAGCCGCCGCCACCTTTATGAGTTTCATGGCGTGCGTCTCTGAAGATGGCCGGGCATTTTCCGCCTCACGCTGTAGAGTGGCATCCTGATAGCGACCCAAAAGTCACCGTGATAAAAACACGTGATTAAAAACAAGAGAATGTGTTGTAAACGAGATCGCCCTGATGGCATACCGCAAGCGGCTGAAAATGTGGTATTCGCATTAAAACCACATGCAATTGTGTCAAGAGTAAGCGGGCGAAGCATCGGCCGGTGTTCGGAATTCTTCCGTTTCCAGCAAGCCAGGATTCAGTAGGGGAAGATGTCGTCATGCGAGTGAAGGTATAGCAATTATCCCGATCTGGCCTGCGCGCCGATGTGTGCATGCCGCAAACATCACCGCATGATTAAATCTTACGAGGGATTCGTCCGATACAGCGAGTGCCTACCTTACAATCCACCCCACACTCATTCCATCGGAGAGATTCGAATGGTTCGCTCCCTCACCTGTGTTTTCCTCTGGCTGGCGTGTTGCATGCCGCTGCTGGCCGAGGAGATTGATCTGACCGCAGCCAAACCACAAAACACGATACAAGACATTTCGTTTGAAATGGAAGCAAACGAATCGGCCACGAGTTTGTTTTCCGACCCCGGCGCGGGTTGCAGTTCCTGCGGCACTGCTTCCTGCGGCGCTGCTTCCTGCGGCGCTGCTTCCTGCGGCAGCGCGCGAGGTTGTTCGCACAACAACTGTTCGCACGGTTGTAAAGACTATCTGTTCGGCATCGTGGCGCCAACCGACCGCGGCTTCAACAACTTCATCAGCCCGATGACCAACCCCGTGAACTTTGAAGACCCGCGCACGCTGACCGAAGTCCGTATGATTTACCTGCGCCAAAAAGTGCCGTTGGCGGCCGGCGGCGGCAGGGTGAACGTGTTTGCAGTGCAGATTCGCGCCGCCTTGACGGATCGACTTTCGGTAATCGCGACCAAGGACGGTTTCGTCACGTCTTCAAATCCTTTGATCGACGATGGCTGGCTCGATGTGAACGCTGGTTTGAAATACAACCTGTACAAGGACTATAGCAAACAGCAAATCCTCAGCGTCGGCGCCACGATCGACATTCCGGTCGGCTCGACCCGTACGCTGCAAGGCAACGGCGATGGTGAATTTCACTTGTTCGCCACCGGCGGCGCCCAACTAGGCGACGACTGGCATGTGCTCAGCGCCAGCGGTTTTCGTTTGCCGGCCGACACTTCGGCGGAAAGCCAAATGTGGTATTGGTCGAACCATATTGATCGCTACCTAGGTGGCGGGTTCTACGTGTTGGCCGAAGCCAATTGGTACCACTGGATGAAATCGGGGCAAGTCGGTTTGCAGGGTGTTTCCGGCGGCGACTTGTTCAACTTCGGCTCGCGCGGCATTGCCGGCAACGATATCGTGACCGGTGCGATTGGCGTCAAATACAAACCCGAATACCGCGACATGGAAATCGGCGTGGCGTGGGAGGCGCCGTTGTCGAACAGAGAAGACATTCTCAACAACCGACTCACCGCCGACTGGATCATCCGCTACTAGCCAAGCGAGCGGAATTCCTGTGCGAAATAAAAGCCCGGCATTTCAAAAATGCCGGGCTTTTTCGCGTTTTAATCGGTTTGCAAGGTCTTCGCGACTGCCGCCAGTAGGTCATGATGCAATGGGCCGTTGCTCACGATCACGCCGCGGTTTTTGCTGAGTTCCCGTCCTTGCGTGAAGTCGAGCGGTTGGCCGTGAATATCGGTCACGGCGCCGCCGGCTTCCTCCACGGTTAACAAGCCGGCGGCATGATCCCATATTTTTTCTCGGTAATCGGCCCGCGTCGGCAGACGCAAATAAATATCAGCCATGCCCAACGCCACGGCGGCATACTTTGCCTGGCTGTCGAGACGAACCGGCGGGCGAGAAATGCCCAACTCCTGGGCGATCTGGGCGGAGACCGAATGCGCGCTGTGGCCAGACTCCACCGATTCACAAAACCGGGCGTCCTGGCCATGGGTTGTTGCCGTTGTGGCGGCCGCCACGCTGCTGGACGAATTCGGCGGCGCGTCGATCCAATCGGCTCGGCAGCCCCGGCCGCGAATTGCCGTGAGCACGATTCCTTCCCGACCCGACGCCTCCGGCAACGACAATTTCGGGCAGGCCAGCGCCGCCGCCGCTACTTGGCCGTCGATCACGAGCGCCAGGGCGACGGCATAATGTTCTTGTCGCAAAAAGCCCTTGGTGCCGTCGATCGGATCGAGCGTCCAGAATCGGTCGGCGTAATTCTCGTGGCCGCCGGCGTCGAGCCAATCGCAAACATCCGCCGACGACGCGCCCGGCAAAATATCGCCCACATGCTGCGTGGTGCGTTCGAGCAATGCCGCATCGGCGCGGAGCGTTTGAGAATCTTCTTCAGCGATGATCGGGTCGTCGGGAAAACGCGAGCGAATTGCTCGGCAGATAAGCGCTTGGGCGCCGAAATCGGCAACCGTAACCGGACTCCGATCTTGCTTGTCGCGGGAGAGCGTCGAAGACGACGTTTGCACGGCGCGGCAAAGCTTCACGGCTTCGCGAACAGCGCGCGTGGCGGTTTGCAACTCATCCTGGAAAGCAGACGACACGGTATATTCCCAACGCTGGAGGGCAAAATGTAACAGGGCGAAATGTGCCGCCACCAGAAGGAAAGGCCAGAGGAGGGCGGAAAATCTCCATTCCGGTGAATCGTGCAAAGCACAACGTATCTCAGTTTTTGTTGAGGGGAAAGCCGAGCCGGCCTAAATATTGACACAATCGTCAAATATTGCTCCGTCTGAAATGTTCAAAGCTGGCGGCGCCCGTTGGTCGATACCGCATAGAGGCCCGCTGCAAACCCCTCCCACGGAAAAACCACTCCCAAGGAGACATCGCTTATGTCCGCCACACCGAGCGTCGACGGCGCCATTCAAAGCGTTATTTCAGCCAAGCAGGCGTCGGTCAGCAACCAAATTGGGTACGCCGTGGCCTCAAAACAGTTGGACGCAACGAAGCAACAAGGCCAAGCTGCGGTCGCCCTCTTGGAAACGGCGGCCCAACTCAGCAAGGCCGTGGGCAAAGGCGGACAGTTCGACGCACAGGGATGAAGCCGCTGGGAGCACACACTTTTCCATGACGAACGCCGTTTAGGCGCGGAACGCAATACGCAGGCGGGCGCGGGCCTGGTTCACGGCTCGTTTGCGTTGCTCGAAGCGTTCGGGAGAATCGGCCGCTTGCTCTTGCGCCTCGGCCAGGCGTCGCTCTTCCTCGGCCACGTTTAATTCAGCGGCGGGAACGGCGGCTTCGGTCAGAATCGAGACAACGTCGTCCGCTATTTGAACAAAACCGCCGTCAATGTAATAGCGAGAGATATTGCCGCCCGTTTTCAGGCGCAGCTCTCCCAAGCCAAGGCGGCCGATCAATGGGCTATGGCCTACGTCGACGCCCAATTCGCCATCGAATAACGGCAAGGCGATGAAATCAGCCTCTTGTTCGAGGGCGGTCGCTTCCGGAGTGACAACAATACACTTAATGCTGGCCATGCGAACTTATGCCCCGGTGCGTTGGAAACTTGCGCGTTGGATAAAGGTGTTTCAACGCGACGGGTGAAACGAAATCGAAACAAACAAAGCTCAACCTTTGGCCTTGGCTGCCATTTTCTTGGCATTCTCTTCGGCTTGCTCGATCACGCCGACATACATGAAGGCGTCTTCGGGGAGGTGGTCCCACTTGCCGTCGCAAAGTTCTTCAAAGCTGCGAATCGTTTCCGACAACGGCGTCACTTCGCCCGGCTTGCCGGTAAACACTTCCGCCACCAAGAAGGGCTGCGACATAAACCGCTCAATTCGACGGGCCCGATGCACAATCATTTTGTCATCTTCGCTGAGTTCATCAATGCCGAGAATCGCGATGATGTCTTGCAGTTCGCGGTAACGTTGCAGCGTGGTTTGCACGCGGCGGGCAATCGCGTAGTGCCGATCACCCACGTATTGAGGATCGAGAATGCGGCTGCTGGAAGACAGCGGATCGACGGCTGGGTAAATGCCCTTTTCCGAAATCGAGCGCTCCAGGTAAATGAAGGCGTCGAGTTGGCTGAAGGCGGTGGCGGGCGCGGGGTCGGTGGGATCATCGGCCGGAACATAGACCGCCTGCACCGAAGTGATCGCACCTTTATCGGTCGAGGTGATGCGTTCCTGCAAGGCGCCCATTTCGGTCGCCAGGGTCGGTTGGTAACCGACCGCCGAGGGCATCCGACCCAACAAAGCCGAGACTTCACTACCGGCTTGGGAGAAACGGAAAATGTTGTCGACAAACAGCAGCGTGTCTTTTCCGGTGGTGTCGCGAAAATATTCGGCCATCGTCAAGGCGCTGAGCGCCACACGCAACCGGGCGCCCGGCGGTTCGTTCATCTGGCCGAACACCATGCACGTTTGCTCGATCACCTTGCGGCCGGTATCGCCGATATCGGTTTCCTGCATTTCCAGCCAGAGGTCGGTTCCTTCACGCGTTCGCTCGCCCACGCCGGCAAACACGGAATAACCACCGTGCGAACTCGCGATACGAGCAATCAACTCCGTCAAGATAACCGTTTTTCCCAAACCGGCCCCGCCAAACAGACCGGCTTTGCCGCCGCGAACGAACGGGGTGAGCAGGTCGATCACCTTGATGCCGGTCTCGAACAACTCGGTGCTGGTCGAGAGGTCTTTCACGGCCGGCGGGTCGCGATGGATCGACCATCGTTCTTTCGTATTGACGGGGCCGCGTCCGTCGACCGGCTCGCCCAGCAAGTTGAACACACGGCCCAGCGTTTCCAAACCGACCGGCACGCTCACCGGCCCGCCGGTGTCGACGCATTCCAGTCCTCGGAGCATGCCCTCGGTGCCGCCCAGGGCCACGCAACGCACCCGACCGCCGCCCAAGTGCTGTTGCACTTCACCGGTGAGGTCGAGCTTGACGCCCTTGTTATCGGAAACCACCTTGACTGCATTGTAAATTTCCGGCAGTTGCCCTTCGGGAAATTCCGCGTCGAACGTGGAGCCGATCACCTGTGTGATGTGACCAATTTTTTGTGTTGCCGTCGCCATAACTGACTTCTCGTGAAAGGTTGGCTATTTAGTTGGTATGGGAATACTGTTTTGTGTCGTGCTGGATCAGACGCCGGGTCGGCCCCCTGTCGTTGAAACCGTTAGGACTCCAGGGCTTCCACGCCGCCGATGATCTCCATGATTTCGCCCGTGATTTGCGACTGCCGAGCCCGGTTGTATCGGCTCGAAAGGCTGCTGATCATGTCGTCCGCATTTTCCGTGGCCGATTTCATCGCCACCATGCGGGAAATCTGCTCGCTCACCGCCGCATCGAGAAAACATTTGAAGAGTTTGACCTTGAAACTGGCCGGCACGACTTCCTCCAAAATGCTTTCCGCCGAAGGCAGGAATTCGTACATCGATTCGCCGGCCGATTCATTACTCTCGGCATCGGCCGCCGGACCTGAATCGATGGCCAAAGCGCCTAGCGGAAGCAGCGTTTCCACCACCGCCACCTGCTTGGAACTGCTGACAAACATCGTGTAGGCCACATCGAGCCGGTCCAAACGGCCGTGTTTGTAGTCGTCGAGGTAGCGGCTGGCGATGGCTTCAACTTCGGCGAATGTGGGTTGGTCGTCGAAATGGGTGAAGCTATTTTCAATCTCGATTCCAGTATGCCGAAAACCGGTAATGCCGCGTTTGCCGGAAACTTCCAAGCCAACCGATTCCACTTCCGCGGTCAACTTCGTCCAATGCTTGCGAGCCAGCCGCAGCACGGAGCCGTTGTAACCGCCGCAGAGGCCGCGATTGGCCGTGAGCGTGAGCAGCTTGGCCTGCTTGACTTCCTCGCGATATTCCAACAACGGGTGCGTTACTTCCAAGCCGCTGTTGGCGAGGTCGGACACCAGTTGCGTGATCTGACGCGTGTACGCCGAGGCGGCGGAGGCGCGGTCCATCGCTTTTTTGAAGCGGGCCGTGGCAATCAGCTCCATCGTTCGCGTGATCTTGCGAATGTTGCGAACGGCTTTGCGGCGTTTATCAAGTGCTCTGGCGTTTGCCATGCTGGATCAAGGGGTTTGGGTGCGAGGTGCGATTTCTTCAAGCAGCGTTTCAGGCGCCGCCAACGGAGGGCGACTTCACGCCGAGGCGGATTCTTCCGAACTCTGTGTTTGGTACGTTTTGGCGAAGTCGGCCAAGGCGGCGTCGATGCCGGCCTTGATTTCATCGGTCAGGTCTTTCGCCTCGTTGAGTTGCTCCCAGACGTCTTTCTTCTCGGTGTGCATGTAGTTGAGGAAATCGGTCTCCCATTTGCGCACCTTGCTGACCTCGACTTTGTCGAGATGGCCGTTTGAAGCGGCATAGATCATGAGCACCTGGTCGATCACATCCATCGGCGAATATTGCGGTTGCTTGAGCAACTCCACCATGCGGTAACCGCGATCGAGTTTGGCCTGCGTGACGGCGTCGAGGTCGGTGCCCAGTTGGGCGAAGGCTTCCAGTTCGCGGAAAGAAGCCAAGTCGAGCCGCAAACCGCCGGCAACTTTCTTCATGGCCTTGATCTGAGCGGCGCCGCCCACCCGGGAGACGGAAATACCGGCGTTCATCGCCGGCCGAACGCCCGCGAAGAAGAGGTCGGGTTGGAGGTAGATTTGGCCGTCGGTGATGGAAATCACGTTGGTGGGAATGTAGGCGGAAACTTCGCCTTCCAGCGTTTCGATAATCGGCAAGGCCGTGATCGAACCGCCGCCGAGTTCGTCCGACAGTTTCGAGGCCCGCTCCAACAGCCGGCTATGGCAGTAGAACACATCGCCCGGAAAAGCTTCACGCCCCGGCGGACGCCGCATCAATAACGACAACTCCCGGTAGGCGGTGGCTTGCTTGGAAAGATCGTCGTAAACGATCAACGCGTGCTCGCCCTTGTGCATGAAATATTCGGCCATCGCGGTGCCGGAATAGTGAGCGATGTATTGCATTGGCGCCGGTGCGCTGGAGCCGGCGGAAATGATCGTGGTGTATTCCATGGCGCCTTCCTGACGAAGCACCTCCACCACGCCCGCCACCGACGAATCTTTTTGGCCCACCGCCACGTAAAAACACTTCACGCCCGTATTCTTCTGGTTCAAAATGGCGTCGATCGCGATCGCCGTTTTGCCGGTTTTTCGGTCGCCGATGATTAGTTCCCGCTGGCCGCGCCCCACGGGCGTCATGGCGTCGATCGCCTTGATGCCCGTTTGCAGCGGTTCGCATACCGGCTGCCTTGCAGCCACGCCCGGCGCCATCGTTTCCACGGGACGGCTATGCGGCGTTTCCACAGGACCCAACCCATCGATCGGATTACCCAACGCATCGACCCAACGGCCGATCATGCCTTCGCCCACCGGCACCGAGAGCAAACGCCCCAGTGATTTGACTTCATCGCCTTCGGCGATTTTCAGGTAGTCGCCCAAAATAATCACGCCGACGCTGTTTTCCTCCAGGTTGAACGCCAGCCCAATCACGCCGCCGGGAAACTCCACCATTTCACCGGCCATCACGCCCGACAGGCCATGGATGCGAGCGATGCCGTCGCCCACTTCCAGCACCG
>QIKY01000122.1 GCA_003233175.1 Planctomycetaceae bacterium
GATAGCTCCGCCATGTTCCTAGCATCGGGCGACACTCCACAGCGGCAAGCAAGGTTCGTGCCGATGCCCTTGAGCACGATATTCGGCAGGCAAAGCGTTTCACGCACGGTGTTCTCAAGGTCGCTAGGCAGAATGCCTTCGCGGAGATCTCCAAGCTCGACCATAAGCACGATCTCGTGCGTCCGTTTCGCCTTGCAAGCGGCGGACGAGAGTGCATTGATGACATCGAGTTCCGTGTTAAAGCTCACATCGGCGTACGTGACAACCTGCGCCGCCTGGCTGAGCATCGGAGAGCGAATGAGTGTCAGCGGCGCTAGTACGTTCGCACGACACATCGCTTCGATGTTCTCGATACGTGAGTCGCCGAGCCCGCGAACGCCCGCTTGGAGCAATGCGCCAGCGATTTCAAGCGAGCCAAGGGTAGCCTTCGTGACGCCCGTTACTGAGATGCCTCGCTTTCCCAGCCGTTGGACCAGCTCGCGGGCGTTGTGGTGGATCTTGTCGAGGTCGATCTCGAGGCGCGGCGCGGTCATCGTGCGCCCGCGCTCAACTTCTCCTCAAGCTCCGGAAATGCTGAAATGACCATCTCCACGAGACGCTCGGGTGGCCTGGAAAGGGAATCGGTGGCGGGGATGCCGAGTTCGAGCTCATACAGCGTGATGGCCAGGTCGACCTCATCATCCGTCATGTTCTCATGGTTGATCGTCAGACCAATGACTTTCGTGTCTGAGAAGGTCTGGATGAGATTGATCTCGGTGGCCGGCAGCGGCATTGCCATCTGTTCAAAGTCGCAGCGATGCGTCCGTTCCGGTGCGTGCTGCAACACGACCGCGTTCGGGCAACTGCCTCGGAGGATGAAACTCGATGTCGAGTAGGCGGGGTGACTCAACGCCCCTTGCCCTTCGATGATGATTACGTCGGGGTTCTCGTTCTCAAACGCTTCGATGATTGTGGCTTCCAACTCACCCGCGCAGAACTGCGACGGGATGGCATCCAGGGCGACCCCGTAACGGGCGCCCTGAATCAAGCCCGTCTGGCCGGTGCCAACCATCACAGCTTTCAGGCCGTGATCGCAGAGGGCGCGAGTCAAAATGGTGGCAGTTGTGCGTTTGCCGATGGCGCAGTCCGTGCCAAGCACGGCAATGCGAGGACACGTGACATCGGTGATGCGACCGCTGAACGACCGCAGATCCTTCTTGGCGCGGGGCTTTCGAATGTCGAGGATTTGTACGTTCTTCGCTGCACTGGCCGCCGCGAATACTGGGTCGTCACTCAGGAACTCATGGAGACCGTTCACGATGTTCATCCCCAGGTCGATGGCCTCCAGCACGAGGCCACGTTCGTGTGACGACAACATGCCACTGGCCGGCGCCATTCCGAAGATGAACGAATCGGGTCTGCTTCCGACATGTGCTATGGCGTCGGCGAGGTTGCGGCAGACAGGAATGGCGTTCGGCGCCTCGCCGAGCACTTCGCCGGAATCGAGCCCGGCCTTCTCGCTGTCGATCACCGCGAGGATCTTGTACTTCTGCGAGTGGCGGACGAGACCGTTGGCGGTCTTTCCGTCGATGGCGCCGAAGTTCGCTTCGCAATAGACAACCGCCGTTTGAACGGGTTCATGTTCGGCGCCGGTTCGCAACGGGGCAAACTTCGCCGAACCGTTTCCGGCGGCATGGTCCTGATTGGCGAGCTGCGCACTCGCAACCGCGACGCGTTGGGACAAGGACATTAACTCTCCTCCATTTAGCTCAGAGGAGGCGACGGGATCGTGCCGGCTGGAATTGGCCGTATGTCAACGAGTAGCGCCCGCTAAGATTGTGCCCGCCAACGTAGCACAAATCGACGTCGGCTGATATGGATGGTGAAAACGGCGGAAGCGGCGAGGGATGGGAACGGCTATTAGATCTTGGCTCTTTTCTGGTTTCAGGTTGATGGTTTGACGAGGGTGGCGATTAGGGCGCCGAAGAGTGCTTTTTTTTACGTTGACGAACGTTGTGCGTGAACTCGAAAAAGGCGAGATAGAGCGGTTTTCCCGCGAAATGCCACGGTGTGGGCGTCTTTTGCTGAACGTTCGCCAACTCGAACACAGCGACCAGCCGAAAGATTTGGCGGTGATATCAGGGCCATCCTGGACGATGCTCGACGGCTGCGGGCTGCGTCGGACCGTCCGATTTGGCGCGGCGCCGAACAATGTCGCGAACCAGAGCGGCGAATCCGACGGAAACTGAAAATCAAAGCTCACATCGCCACAAGAACCGGTTGGAAGAAGGCCGATGTCCACCTATAATTAGAAAGCGTGAAAAGACGACAACCCGATTTAGAAGCCCGGATTTTTCAAAAAACCGGACTTCTTAAACGCCATTTCAGGAACTAATTTGTTCCACGCTTTCTTGGCTTGATAGCGCCGCTGAGAAGGAAGTAATCTTCCTAACCCGTTTCCACTGAGTCGTTTATAAGCAATAGAGGATTTCGCATGGCTAAGAAAAAGGCCCCTCGCAAGAAGATCCCCAAGGAAATCGCGATCATCAACGCCGACAATTGCACGGGCTGTGAATCGTGTATTGAGGTGTGTCCGGTCGATTGTATCGATCTCCGCACCTTTGGGCTGGGCATTCAGGGTTCGCAAACGTGGTGCGAAATCGATTTTGAACGCTGTGTGGGCTGCGAAGTCTGTGTTCATATCCCGCAGAAGAAGACAAATCCTTACGAACTAACGGTCTGCCCCTGGGACGCCATCGAAATGGTTCCCACCGAAAACCTGGCCCAAGTGGTGGCTCAGATTGGCGGTCCGCCGGAGTATATCGAAGAGAATTGGGATCGTTTGGTCGGCGCCGCCCAACACATTGCCGAAATGAAAGCCAACGCCTGAGTCGGGAAAGCGGCGCCTCAAACCGCCACTGGCGGTGGCGCCTTCCGCGTAACACATTTCAGAGGCTGGTGCGCGATGCGGGGCAAGTTTCAGCTTGATTTTTCAAAGGTGTTCCCCGCACTCCCTCAGGCGCCGATCGTTGAGGCTGTTCTTCATTGGCAAGCCGCCGCCTCCACCGAATGGGACGAAACGGCGTTGCGAGACAAGCTGTCGAAGTCCTTTCCAGAATACGAGATCGCTCCGCAACATAACATTGACTCCGAATGGTTGGACGACAGTCGGTCGCCGGCAATAGCGGGACTCCGGTTGACTAAAAAAGTCGGGGGCCGGCCAGCTTTTACCGCCCAGTTCAAGCAAAATGGGCTCATTTTCAGTCGCCTTGCTCCCTACCCCGGTTGGCCTGAGTTTGAGCGGGAGGCGTTGCGGTTTTGGCGGGCTTTCCTCGATATTGCAAAACCGAATGAAATCGCCCGCCTCAGCACGCGATTCATCTCCCAGATTTCGCTCCATTCAATATCGGAAGTGCAAGACTACGTAAATGTTGCTGAGTCGCCGCTCACCGCGATGGGGGCGTCGATTGACGGTTTTTTCCACCAAGACACGCTCAACCTGGGCGATCTTCCGTATATCATTAACTTAGTGCGCACGGTTCAGCCCAAGCAACAGGGCTCGTCGCGACTTTCGCTTATCGTCGATATCGATGTTGCGACAACTGACACCATGGCGGATTTTTCCACGCTGCCGCAAAAACTGACCGAACTACGGTTCATCAAGAACGAAGTCTTCTTCATACTGATGAAAGACGCCGAAACAAAATTCGGAGGAAAAACCTCGTGACCGCCACGCTACACGCAGGATTCAGCGAAGCCGCCGAAACAGTCGATCGTGTCCGAGACCTCGAAGCCAAACGCCGCGACGAAACAGTTACGTTTTCCAAACAACCACTGTTCGACCAATTGATCGATGTGTTCCGCGAATGCTCGCAACCGGGCTGGGAGGGAGAGGGCGCCGAAGCCGTCGAGCAACAAACATTACTCATTGCCAAACAGTTGGTGGAGTCGCTCCCAACTTCCTACCGCAATCCGACCATCTCGGGCGAACCAGACGGGCATATCAGTTTGGAATGGTATGTTCACCCTCGCCGTATTCTTACTGTTAGCGTGAGTCCTAATCGAACCTTGCACTGGGCGGCATTGATAGGCGCCGAAGACCCGCGAGGCTCGTGTCCGTTCTACGGCGAAATGCCCAAGACGCTTCTCTTTTGGATCGGGCGAGTCTGCAACGGATGATCGACGCAAACGAAATGCCACCCGTCGACGACGATGAACAACTGGCCCGATTCATCGTCAATGGTAATGAATATCGAAGAACAGACAACTCGGTAAAACCCAAGCTGTTCATGCCGTACAAACATGTTGTGCTATCGGTGAATCGGCATCGAGACTGTTCCCAGCAAGAGATCTGGAAAGTCGGCCGCGATGTTGCCGAAACAAGAAAACGCACTCTCCACGGCCGTGCCGACATCCTGGCAAGGGCCTGCCGAATTGGTCCGCTGGATGTCCTTCCCAAGCCGTTGCCGCCCGCCAATCCTAACCATGCCGACGTGACCGGATATCCTTCGGTCAAAGAAGAGCAACTCGCGTTGGCGCTTAAGTTGGCTGCCTCGGCAAGTAAACGCATAGACGCTCCAGAACACGTCTAGCAGGTTGCCGCGATAACATGGGCTCACGCAGGTTCGTTGTCGGCTTTGGGGGGCGTTTGTTCGTCGCCGTCGTTCTGCTGCGGCGCGGCTTCCGGCTGGCTGGCGGTTTTGGTTTCTGTTTCCGCCGGCGTCTTTGCTTTCGCCGGCGCCTTTGTTTCTAACTCCGGCTTCCGCCCAAATTCGCTCAGACTTTGGAAGACGACGAAGAACGAAGGCACGAACAGTAGCGAGAAACAGGTTGCGGCAATCATGCCGCCAACAACCGCCAAACCAACCGCAACCCGGCTCGCGGCGCCGGCGCCGCTGGCCAGGAGTAAGGGAACAAAGCCCAGAATTGAAGAGAAGGCGGTCATTAAAATGGCTCGGAAACGCAACTCCGCCGACGACGCGGCCGCTTCCCGAATACTGAGCCCGGCGCGGCGCTGTTCGGCGGCGAACTCGACAATCAAAATAGCGTTCTTGCTAGCCAATGCCACCAACAGCACCAGGCCGATTTGCGAATAGACGTTGAGGTCGGCGTGAGCAATCGCGACGGCCCCGATCACGCCAATCGCAGACAGCGGAACCACCGAGATCACCGCTGCGGGGCTGGTCCAACTTTCGTACTGCGCCGCCAGCACCAGAAACACGAACACGACCGACAACGTCAGAATGAACGCCGGGTTGTCTTGCGGTTCGGTGGAGTTTTTCAGTTGGTTTTCCTGGTACGACATACCAGTCCACTCGTAGCCCATTGAAGTGGGCAGTTTTTCGTCGGCCATTTGCTCCATCAGGGCCATCGCCTGTCCGGAACTGTAGCCCGCCGCCGGCGAACCGTTGATTTGCGCCGACGGGTATAAGTTGAATCGCTGAATGACCTGCGGTCCAAACGTCTCTTGAATGTCGACAAAGGCGCCGATGGGAATCATCTCGCCTTTGTTGTTGCGCACATCGAGCTTGGCGATATCCTCCGGCTTCACGCGGAACTCCCGACCAGCCTGCACGCGCACCTGCCAGGTGCGGCCAAACTCGTTGAAGTCGTTCACGTAGGCCGACCCCAAATAAGCCTGCAGCGTGCCGAACACCGCATTGAGGGGAATACCCAACGTTTTCACTTTCGTTCGATCGATCTCGACAAACAGTTGCGGAACATTGGCGCGAAAGGTTGTGTTCATGGCGGTCAGGCCGCTTTGTGCATTTCCATCGGCGAGCATTTCATCGGTGACCGCCTGAAGTTCGGCCAGTCCAACGCCTTGGCGGTCTTGAACCTGCATTTGGAAGCCGCCCGAAGCTCCCAAGCCGTCGATTGAGGGCGGAACAAATGCGAACACAATCGCCTGCTCGATCTTGTTGAATTCCGCGCGCAAATGAGCCAGGATGGCGTCTTGCGTTTCCTCGGGCGTTGTTCGCTCGTCCCACGGTTTGTAGATCACGGCCGCCAACCCCAAATTCGAACCGTTGTTCCCGCTCAGCAAGGAATAGCCCGAAATCGAGACCACGTCCGCCACGCCAGGAGTGTTCTGATAGATTTCTTCGAGCTTCTCCAAAACAGCGTCGGTGCGCTGCCGCGAAGCGGCGTCGGGCAGTTGGATATTAACAAAACAATAACCCTGATCTTCAACCGGCAGGAAGCCGGTGGGCAACTGCGTGAAACTCCAGCCCGTGGCCGCGATCAGCCCCAAAACAACGATCATCACGAGCGACACCCGCCGCACCATGCTCCAAATGACCGCCTTATACAAGCTCGTGGTGGCGTCGAACGTCATGTTGAACCAGCGAAAAAAGATAAACGACTTTTCGCCCGATGGCCGCAGCAAAATTCCGCACAACGCCGGGCTTAATGTCAGGGCGTTGATCGTGCTGATCAGCACGGCGGCGGAAATGGTCAAGGCAAACTGCCGGAAGAGTTGCCCCGTGATGCCCCCCATGAAAGCTGTGGGCACGAACACCGCCAGCAAGACGAGTGTCGTGGCGATCACCGGGCCCGTGATTTCATCCATCGCGGTGATGGCGGCTTCTTTTGGGGTCAACCCCCGATCCAGGTGCCGCGTGGTGTTCTCGACCACCACGATGGCGTCGTCGACCACGATGCCAATCGCGAGCACGATTCCGAAGAGTGTTAGCGTGTTGATCGAAAAACCCATGGCAGCCATGAAGGCGAACGTGCCGATCAGGGCGACGGGAATCGCCACGCAGGGAATAATGGTGGAACGCCAATCTTGCAAGAAAATGAAGATCACGATCACCACCAACGCCACCGCGATGAACAAAGTTTCCTTCACTTCGTTGATCGACGCCCGCACGAACAGCGTGGTGTCGAACGGAATATCAAATTTCACGCCTTGCGGAAAACTCCGCTGCAGGTCGTCCATTTTGGCTTCGATTTTATCGGCCAAATCGAGTGCATTGGCGCCGGGAAGTTGATAAACGAAGATCGTCGCGCACGGCTTCCCATTAAAAGACGACGCGCGGTTGTAGTCTTTGCCGCCGCGTTCGACGCCCGTTTGAATAACGTTGCCGGCCTCATCCTGGAGTTCGTCAATCACCACGTCGGCGACGCGCAAAATGCGGCCCCCCTCGGCGGTTTTGATAATGATATCGGCGAATTGTTCGTCGGTTTGCAGACGGCCCTGCGTGTTGATCACCAGTTGGAACGCCGTTCCCACGGGTGCGGGTTCTTCGCCGATTCTGCCGGCGGCCACCTGAACATTCTGTTCGGCAATGGCGTTGAGCACGTCTTCGGTGGTGAGGCCGCGGGCTTTCAATTTGTTGGGATCGAGCCAGATTCTCATGCTGTAGTCGGCAGCGCCGAAAGTCGTCACTGAGCCCACGCCATTGATGCGGCTTAATTCATCCTTGACGTTAATCGTGGCGTAGTTGCTCAGGTACAGGGCGTCGTGCTGGGGGTCGTCGGAGGTGAGCGTGACCATTTGCACAATTTGGGTCGACTGTTTTTTGGTCGTCACGCCCTGGCGCGAGACGTCTTGCGGCAACTTGGGCGTCGCGATCGCGACTCGGTTCTGGACCAACACGGCGGCCATGTCCATGTCGACGCCAATTTCAAAGGTGACCGTCAGCGTGTAGGAGCCGTCGTCGGCGCTCACCGACGACATATAAATCATGTTCTCGACGCCGTTGACTTCCTGCTCGATCGGCGCCGCCACCGTTTCGGCCACGATTTGCGCATTGGCGCCCGGATAAAACGCCGTCACCTGGACCGTCGGCGGCGTAATCTCGGGGAACTTGGAAATGGGCAGGCTGGTCAGCGAAACGGCGCCCGCGATCACGATCACGATCGAGATCACCATGGCGAAAATCGGCCGGTTGATAAAATAGCGAGACATAATCCACCTTGCTGGCGATTCGAGGGCTGGGGCAGTTCGAGGGCGTCTCTACTTTTTTGACGGGGCGTCGCCCCCATCGCCCCCATCGCCCGAAGGTTCGCTCTCCGCGTTGGTAGCGTCTACGGGGGTCGGCGTGGCGGTTGGATCGTCGATAGGTGATTGGCTACCCTCCTCCACCGATTCCAATTGGCCTTCGACGGGGGAGAGTTTAATCTCCTTCGCGGTGACTTCGGCGCCGGGCCTCGAACGTTGGATGCCATCGATCACCACGCGCTCGTTGCCATTGAGCCCGTCGGTCACGAGAACCATTTCGCCGTACTTGGCTCCGATTCCAACATTGCGCCGCTCCACCACGCCATCGTCGCCCACGATCATCGCGAATCGGCCCGCTTGGTCGGCGCCCAACGCCCGCTCCGGAATGAGCACCGCGTTTTCCGTGACTCCCAAGGGAACGCGTATGCGCACAAACAACCCCGGCAAGATTTTACGATCAGGATTCGGAAAGATGGCGCGAATCAGAAATGTGCCGGTGCTCTGGTCAACCGCCAAGTCGGCGTATTCGAGGTGTCCCACGAAGGGAAAGCCTTTATCGATGGCCCTGCGCATGAACGCCTTGACGGTGGTGATGTCGGTCCTCGGAGATTCATGGTCGGCGCGTTCCGACACCGCCAGTATCGCCCGTTCGCTGATATTGAAGTTGACGTAAATCGGATCGTAAGCCACCACCGTGGTGAGTTGCGTGGTCTCGCTTTCGCCGACAAGATTTCCGAGCTTGACGAGTGTCTTGCCGACGCGCCCGCTGATCGGCGTTTTGACTTCGGTGTATTCGAGGTCGAGCTCTGTTTGATCGAGCGCGGCGCGGGCGGCGGCCAAGGCCGCGATCCCGCCATCGCGCGTGGCCTCCGCCTGATCGACGTTCGTTTCAGCGGTGGCGTTTTTACGCATGAGATCTTTTTGCCGCTTGAATTCAATTTCCCCCAGCTTGAGGCTGACTTCCATCGCCTTCACTTCGGCCTGGGCGGAAGCGACTTTGGCCTGATACTCACGCTTCTGGATCACATACAACACATCGCCCGCTTCAACATTTTTCCCGGCCTCGAAGTTGATTTTCTCCAGATACCCGCTCACCCGGGCGCGAATCGCGACCATTTCAACCGGCTCGGTTGTACCGGTTTCCTCCAGATAGTTCGTGACGGTCTGCCGAAGGGGAGTGGCCACCGTAACCGAAGGCGGCGGCGGCGGCTGGTACTCGTTAGGATGCCGAGAGCAGCCGATGGCCCCGGCCAGCGCAAGCCACAACAGCGGAGTTTTCCGCAGCAGACAAAGATACACGGTGGATCTCCCTTGTCGCGACAAGATATATAAGACATGCCATAAACGCCGTATTTAGAAAGCGTGGAACAACGACTTCCCGGTTCAGAAGCCCGGCTTCTCAAGCGTCCATTCAGGATTTAATGGCTCCACACTTTCTTTGCGGCAATCGCGCAACCGCGCCGACTAATATGGGGCTGATCCTAATAGCCGCCCCCGCCGTTGTAAACCAGACGATTCAGCCAAACATCGCGCCGGCGAGGTCTTGACGGCGAACCGGCAACAGGCCAAACTTATCAACAATAGTTTGCAGTTGCGTTGGTGTTGTATTTCACTTTGCCTGAGTTGTTTTCGCTTCGCCTGAATGGGCGCAGCGGCAGCTTCTCGATGCGAAGGTCATACTTTTGGGCCGCTTGAGATATAAAACGACGCAAAACCGCACTTGGGCGTATAGCTCAGTTGGCTAGAGCACTACGTTGACATCGTAGGGGTCACAGGTTCAAGTCCTGTTACGCCCACTAACCCCGGTTGCAGGGTTGCGCACTCCGAGGCAAAGCCCTGCAATTCCGGGGTTTTTTCATGCGCGGGTATTTCCTCTTGCGAGGGCTTGCGAGCGAAAACGAGCGTCTGCTGTGCCGGATTCTGCGCCGCCGAGTCGGTAGACGGCTTTTCAAGGGCGGTCTGCTCGAACTCTGCGTCGGTAACTTGCAATAACGTTTCTGCCTCCCACGTCAGGGCCAGATGTCTGTTTAGGCGGGGCAATGGAGCCGCGGGTTCGCCTTACCTCCCATTGCCATCAGACGCGTCAATGGTTGACATATCGGAACATGGCGATATTATTACCCATGGAGAACGATCCATGGCGGCCAAGACAAAAAAACCAAGACTCACCCCGCTTCCGCAACTGGAAGAGGCGGCGGAGTGCTTGAGAATTCTGGCGCATCCGCACCGGCTCAGGATTATTCAGATGCTGCTTCGAGGTCGGTACGCCGTTGGGGAACTTGCGGAGGCTTGCAGCATTCCCAGTCACATGGCGTCGGAGCACCTACGATTGATGCAACGCTGCGGTTTATTAACCAGCGAAAAGGAAGGCCGCAAGGCGTTCTACGAGATCGCGGAACCGCATTTGGCGAACATCATGCAATGCGTTGAAGCCCGTTTCGACAACAAGCGGCCGTGAGGTTTTTGCAGTGTTCACGCGAAAAATGGAGTTCAGCCGATGAGGGAGTCGTGGAACATGGTGCGACAATGGGCTGGCCGCGTTCTGAAAGCCGCCGCGGTTTTGGCGGTGGTTGCCGGCGTGGCGTATCAGATGCGGTTTGCGCCGGTGGCTGTGGCGCCCCATCGCGTCGCGCGGGGTGAAATCGTCGCGGAGGTCATGGGAACAGGCACGTTGGAAGCCCGCGTTCAAGCGACCGTTAGCTCTAAAATATCGGGGCGCATCGCCGACGTGCTGGTCGATCAGGGAGAGCGCGTGCTAAAGGGCCAGATTCTGGTGCATCTTGACGACGAAGACTTCGTGCAACAGGTTGCGATCGCGGAAGCCGATCGGGAAACCGCGCAAGCGGCCATCGAGCTGCTGGTATCCGACAAGACGCGGGCCGCAGCCGTTTCCAAACGGTCTCAAACGCATCTCGCCCGGGTGCAGTCTCTTTTGGAAAAGAACGTCGGCACCGAGGAAGATCTTGATCAGGCGACGGAATCACTGGCGGTGGCGGAAGCCGGAGTCTCGCGCGCCGAAGCCGCCATCAACAAAGGGAAAAAGGAGTTGATCGCGGCGGAGAAAACGCTGGGTTATCAAAAGGCAAGACTGGCCGACACCGAGATCAAGGCCCCAATGGATGGCCTGATCGTTCGCCGCCAACGCGACCCCGGCGATGTCGTGGCGCCCGGCAGTTCGATCCTTTCGCTGATCTCAACCAATGAGCTCTGGATCAGCGCCTGGGTGGACGAAACCGAAATGGCCAAGCTGCAAAAGGGGCAGTCGGCGCGGGTGGTGTTTCGTTCGGACCCCAAACGCTCGAAACCGGGCAGCGTTGTTCGCCTCGGCCGAGAGGCTGACCGGGAAACCCGAGAGTTCATTGTCGATGTGCTGGTTCTCGAACTTCCCGAGAATTGGGCGGTTGGGCAACGGGCGGAAGTTTATATCGAAACAGCCCGGAAGGCCGCCGCCGTGCTGTTGCCGGCTAGGTATGTCGTGCGGCGAGAAGGCCGGCCCGGCGTTTTTGTGGACCAACACCGCCATGCCGAGTGGAGGCCGCTCACACTGGGCCTGCGCAGCCTCGAAATGGTGGAAGTCGTCAGCGGATTAGAGCCTGGAGAAGTGGCGCTGCTGCCCGCCGATCCCACCAACAGTTTACGCGAAGGCCGCAGGATCGTGACGCAATGAACCTCGCCTCGAAAGACATTCGGCATAATCTGGGACGATTCGCCCTGACCACCTTCGGCATCGGAATGTTGTTGATGGTCGTGATGGGCATGGGCGGCATTTATCGAGGTATTGAGGAAGACGCCACGCTGTTGGTCGACCGCATCGACGCCGACCTATGGGTCGTGCAGCGCAACACGAAAGGCCCATTCGCCGAAGTGTCGCGTGTTCCGCGGAACCTCGTTGACCGGGTATTGGCCGTGCCTGGGGTGGGAACGTCGCGGGAGTTTGTCTACCATACGATCCAGCGGGAGCGTGGGGGAAAACTGTTGCGCATCGCGGTGTTGGGCCTCAGTTGGCCGACCGACAAAGGCGAATGGTCGCCCTTGATCGCGGGGCGCACGCTGGCGAAAAACCACTTCGAGATGATCGTCGATGAATCGCTGGGGATTCATCTTGGCGAAACCATCAAACTCGGCAAGGACACCTACACCGCAGTCGGCATGACCCGAGGCATGCTGAGCCTGAACGGCGATGGTCTGGCTCTTTTTACCACCTCCGACGCGCTCGCGATTCAATTCGACACGCCCGGTGAAGCGGTGCGGTTGGAGCGCGCGGCGCGCGAAGCGCGCGGCGAACGTAGCGAATTGGCCGTGCAACAGCCAACGTTGCTCGAACAAGCGCTCAAGCCGTCGGCCGATCTTCCCGCGATCGCGCCGCCGCAACTGAGCGCGGTCATGGTGGGGGTTGCCGCCGGCGCCGACGCGAGCCGCGTGGCCGATACCATTAACGGCTGGGGCGATGTCTCGGTGTATACACGCCACGGGCAGCGCGAACTTCTCATCAAGGGATTGGTCGACAAGGTTCGCCGCCAGATTGGGCTCTTCCGTATTCTGTTGACGATTATCGCGGGAATCATCATGGCCCTGATCCTCTACACGCTCACGCTCGACAAAATTCACTCCATCGCGCTGTTGAAACTCATCGGCGCGCCGAACGCCGTAATCATGGGGCTGATCATGCAGCAGGCGCTGGTGCTGGGCGTGTTGGGCTTTGGCATCGCCTACCTGATCGGCCAAAAAGTCTTCCCGATGTTTCCTCGTCGCGTGATTCTCACGCCCGACGATTTAATGCAACTGGCGGCGGTTGTGCTCATCATTTCGGTGGCTTCAAGCCTGCTGGGAATTTGGAAAGCGATGCGGGTTTCGCCCAATGAGGCCCTCTCATGAGCAGCCCAAAAACACAAAACCCGTTTGCCATCGAAACGCAAGAATTGACGAAAGTCTACGGCAGCGGCAACACCGAAGTGATCGCCATGCGCGACGCTTCCATGCAGGTTCGCCGCGGCGAGGTGGTGGCGCTGTTGGGGCCCAGCGGATCGGGAAAATCGACCTTCCTGACGGCCGTCGGCCTGATCAACCCGCCCACATCAGGACGGGTTTTTATCGGCGGCCAACTGACGTTCGAAGGCCCCCGGGCGCGAACGAATCTTCGCACCTACCGCCGTCAGCATATCGGTTTCGTTTTTCAGAAGTCGAATTTAATACCCTTTTTAACGGCCATTGAAAACGTGCAGATCGCACTCGAACTCAACGGCCAAACTTCCGCCGCCGCTCGCAGGCGGGCATTGGAACTGCTGGATTACCTGGGCGTCGCCGACCGAGCCGATAATCGGCCGTCGATGCTTTCCGGCGGGCAGCAACAGCGCGTTGCGGTGGCCCGCGCCTTGGCGAACCAGCCGAGTGTGGTTTTGGCCGACGAACCGACCGCCGCGCTCGACAGCCACCGTGGAAGGCAGGTCATGGAGCTGTTCGCACAGGTGGCGCATGAGCAAAGTGCGGGGGTGATCGTGGTCACGCACGACCAACGCGCGCTCGACATTTTTGACACCATCTATGAAATGGAAGATGGGCTCATGCGTAAACGACAGCCGCAGACGAAATGAACCGTGATCTTGCGAAATTTCGAGAACTCATGTTTTTCCATTGCGTACAAACATACGAGAACGAGATGAATTGACCCACACAACCCTCGATAAGGAGTCGGTCATGAACACCGCCACAACCACCGCCGCTATTTCACCCGTAAAACTGGACGAACTTCGCAAAACGGGCGAAGACCTCGAACTGATCGACGTCCGCACGCCGGTGGAGTACCGAGAGGTGCATGTTGCATTCGCCCGCAATGTGCCGTTGGATCAGCTCGACCCAACGGCGGTTATGCAAGCTCGCAACGGTGCAAAAGAGGCGCCGCTGTATGTTATTTGTCGCTCCGGGAGCCGTGGAGAAAAAGCGTGCGAGAAATTTCATCAAGCCGGCTTCGCGAACGTGGTCAATATTGAAGGCGGTACGCTGGCTTGTGAACAGGCGGGACTGCCGCTGGTCAGAGGCAAGAAGGCGATTTCCCTGGAACGCCAGGTGCGCATCGCGGCCGGTTCGCTGGTGCTGCTTGGCGCCGTGCTGGGTTGGTGGGTGCATCCGGCCTTCATTGGCTTGTCGGCATTCGTGGGAGCGGGTTTGGTCTTCGCGGGAATTACCAACACCTGCGCCATGGGAATGATGCTGGCGAAAATGCCCTGGAACCGATGCAACCAAGAAACATCATCGTGTGCGACACGTTAAGCTTCGCGCCATGAATCGCGCCGTGCAAACGCCAATGGTGTTTTTATGGAGTGAGGCCGGCGTTACGCTCGGCCAAAGCGAACCTGTGTTTCAGTGACAACGACAAAAGTATCCGCCAGTTGATTTTCGTATCCGTCAAGCAGTTTTTCCATCGCGTCGATCTTCGCCGCCGCCCGTTCATCCTGAAGCCGGAGGAAAATCACGCCGTGATGCGGTCGTTTTTCACGGTAAACCTTCTCGCCGAAATCCTTGTCGTTGGTGATCAAGATCCAATCTTCGGAGTACGCCTTATCAAGAATATCGTTATCGGCCATCCCGGCGGCTTCTCCGTAGACCGAAAACACTTCGTGAGACTGATCGCGCAGCCAACGAGCGACGGCCGGACCGGTGCATTCATCGACAAGGAAACGCATTTACCGCGACTCCGCGACCAACGGCATGAATGCCGCACTAGACAACGATTGCGAAGCAAAAAGCAAGCATGCTTTTATGTCTTCTGGCGAGAGGCCTTCGTATTCGTCAACGATTTCCTCAACGGTGGAGCCGTGGGCCAGAAGATTCAAGATGTATTCGACACTCAATCGCGTGCCCTTGATCACCGGTTTACCGACCATCACCTTCGGGTCACACGCGATGCGTTCGAGGAGTTGTTGATCGCCCATGGTTGTGCCTCCAATTGGGGCAAACGCAACATTCATGACGCCCGACCAGCACGACATAGACGTATCGATTGGCTATGCATCCTGAATCATGATTTGCGGCGTTTCGCCGTGGTGATATGTTCTGGTCAGCAACGTTGTTCCACTAATCATAGAGGCTGCAACCCCGCCTTGTACACTACAATACACTCGATGCTTCTCGCGAACTGTCACCCCAATAGCAGAATCGTATTCAATTCTTAATGCCGTATCTATTTCGTTTCCGAATCTGAGGTTGCGTAACAACGAAAGGTTTAAAGATTGCCCAGGGCTCACAATAACGGTTGTTTCCGATTCAGATTCCTCGATCTCCCAAGTTGTGACGAAATTGAACGCGGGCGATTGTCCGACATTGGTCAGGCATATTTGGCACTGAACAGAGGGAACGTTTTCCATCTGTATCAGCTCTGCATTCATTGAGCAGGTGAAAACTGGAAATAGATTCCTTTGCAAATAGTCCATCAATAACTGAGGTTTTATAAGCGGGTCAAAATGGCGTCGAATGGACTCAATCAGGTCCGTCGAATTCGTAAACAACGAGATCCAGTTGTTTCGATTTGCGCTGGCATCTAGTTGACGATGTTCTTTCAAGAATTTCAACAAGTCGCAATCCTTGGCCCAAGATAATTGAACATTTTGTTTTTCATCATTTCTGCGCCATATATTGTAATCGGCCTCAAGCCGGTCGCGGACGTAGAAATAAATCGGTTTTGAGAGCGTCTTAGCACGTCGATATTCTAGGTGTGTGGCTGAGACGTTCTCAAAGCCATAGCCGCCCAGTTTCGGTCCATAACGCTGGTCTAGAATGACGATTACAGCATCCGAGTTATCGACGTTTAAGAGGCAAGTCTCAATTGAATTCGCGTCAAATGTTGAATCGAAATAGGAGAGCTTTTCATCCGACATTACAGGAGCAACGTTTTGATATCTGAGCAGAGCCTCGACCTCAGCACGAATGTCAATTAAATCGAAAACCGTCGAACTGACAAAGACCCGCATTTTTAAAACGCTCCAGAATGCATAACTTCTGTTTCGCACAATCGAACGGATCGAGAATAGCAAATACCGAGAAGGTGTCAAGCTTTTGCCACGTTCTTCACGAGCGGAACGGCTATTGGATTTCATCCGAAAAAGAAGGGGAGAGCCGGAGGCCTGAGCCACCCCGCGTTCTTGCCGCGTTGCGGGTGCTATGGTAGCGTGGCGGGTTTGTAACCAGCCTTTTGTCGTCGGCCATGCCATTTATGAATGCGGCTGCCTCAGACCCATCCGACTCCGCTGGCCAAGCCGCCGCCGCCAACGGTTGTTCCAACCAAACCGATGGCGCTTTGCACACCGGCGGCGCGATTCGCCTGCGCGGGGTGCGCGTCCATAATTTGAAAAATCTGAACGTCGATATTCCCCGCGATCAATTCGTGGTGGTTACCGGTCCTAGCGGGTCGGGCAAGAGCAGTCTGGCGTTCGATACGGTGTACGCCGAAGGGCAGCGGCAGTACGTGGAGAGCCTCTCGGCGTTTGCTCGGCAGTTTATCGATCAAATGGAGCGGCCCGATCTTGATTTTGTCGAAGGCTTGCAACCCACGATTTGCATCGACCAACGGCCGGCGGCGGCGAATCCTCGCGGCACGGTGGCCACGGCGGCGGAAATTTATGACTATTTGCGGCTGCTCATGGCGCGTTTGGGGCAGGCGGAATGCCCGCACTGTAAGCTTCCCATTTCGCAGCAAACGCTGGAGCAAATTCAAGACCGCTTAATGCGTTTGCCGGAGAATACAAAAGTCATTCTCTTGGCGCCGATGGTGCGTGGACGGCGGGGCGGCCACCAAGACACCATCGAGAAGATTCGCAAGGCCGGTTTCGTGCGCGTGCGAATCGATGGCCAGATTTACGATATCGAACAGGCGCCGGTGTTGAGTCCTGGCAAGGCCCATTCTCTGGAAGCGGTGGTCGACCGCGTGAAAATCCAACACAGCGCGCGGGCTCGCATTGGCGAATCGTTGCGATTGGCGGTCGACCACGGCGGCGGTTTGCTGTTGGCCAGTTGCCAACAGGCCGACGGCTCTTGGCAAGATGTTCTCTTCAATACTTCATACGCTTGTGCCGACTGCGGCTTTAGTTTTCCCGAACTGGAGCCGCGCACGTTCAGTTTCAACAGTCCTTACGGCGCGTGCGAGAATTGCGAAGGTTTGGGAAGCCATTACGATTTCGATGCCGCGCTGGTTCTGCCCAACCGCTCGTTGCCGCTCCAGTTGTCGGCCATCGCTCCTTGGAAAGGACTGCGCGGCGCGGCGAAAAAGAAGGCGGAAGCCGCGCTGGCGTCTTTTCGCGAGCGGAACAAAATCGACCAGCAATCGCTCGAAAACTACGATGATCGCCTCTGGCAAAAACTGCTGCATGGCGACGGAAAACATTTCGCCGGTTTGTTCACGCTGCTGCAAAAAGAGCTGGCCACCGCCACGCGTCAGCCCCGGCGAGAAGAGTTAGAAATGTATCGCGGAGAAATCGTGTGTGTGGCATGCGGCGGTTCGCGATTGCGGGCGGAGGCGCGTAGCGTGCGGCTGGCGGGCAAGGCGATTCACGAAATCACGGCGCTATCGGCCCAAGCGGCAAGCGGTTTTTTTGAGCAGTTGGTGTTTCCCGCCGCCGAAAGGCCGATTGCCGAACCGCTGGTCTCGGAGATTTGCAAACGTCTCGATTTTTTGGAGCGGGTCGGCGTGGGCTATTTGACGCTCAACCGCGCCTCCGACACCCTCAGCGGCGGCGAACGCCAACGCGTGCGGCTGGCGACCAGCATCGGTTCGGGACTAACCGGCGTCTGCTATGTGCTCGATGAACCTTCGATTGGGCTGCACGCGCGCGACAATCAACTGTTGATCGACGCCTTGCGGCGGTTGCAAGCCGGCGGCAATACGCTGCTGGTCGTGGAGCACGACGAAGGCATGATGCGGCAAGCCGATTTGATCATCGACATGGGCCCCGGCGCGGGCGCCGAAGGCGGGCGCATCATGGGTGTTGCGCGGCCGGAGGAACTCCAGAAAATCGAGCAATCGGTTACGGGGCGTTTTCTCGCGCGGCGGGAGAGCATCGAAGTTCCGCAGCGGCGAGC
This sequence comes from Planctomycetaceae bacterium, assembly GCA_003233175.1. GTDB lineage: Bacteria > Planctomycetota > Planctomycetia > Pirellulales > Pirellulaceae > SZUA-33. The sequence goes on from QIKY01000122.1 coordinate 17,996, forward strand.
GGTGAAGAAATCTCGCCTGCTGACGCTCGAAGGCGCGTCGGGAAACAACCTGCAAGATATTTCGGTAGCGTTCCCGTTGGGCCTGTTTGTGTGCGTGACCGGCGTCAGTGGATCGGGCAAGAGTACGCTGGTCAACGACATTTTCGCACGGGCCTTGCGGCGGCGGTTGGGCGGCGGCGGACCGGCGCCCGGTCCTTTCAAAAGCCTGCGCGGAACAACCTACGTGGACCAAGTCGTGGTGATCGACCAAACCTCAATCGGCCGCACGCCGCGTAGCAACGCCGCCACGTATACGGGCATCTTCGATCAAATTCGCAAGGTGTTCGCCGGTTCTCGCGAAGCAAAACGACGCGGGTTTCGCGTCGGCCGTTTTAGTTTTAACGTCAAGGGCGGACGCTGCGAACACTGCCAAGGATACGGCCAACGCAAAATCGAGATGAACTTCCTGCCCGATCTATTCGTCACCTGTGAACAATGCCGTGGCGCCCGCTTCAATCGGCAGACGCTCTCGGTGCGTTATGGCGGAAAAACGATTGCCGAAGTGCTGGATATGCCGGTGCGAGAAGCGGCGGAATTCTTTCAAGACATCGTCGGCATTGCCCGCGTGCTCGATCGGTTGAACGATGTCGGACTAGGCTACTTGCCGTTGGGCCAGCCCTCCACTACGCTCTCGGGCGGAGAGGCCCAACGCATCAAATTGGCGGCGGAACTGGCCAAGGCGGGCGGCGGAAATACAGTGTATCTGCTCGACGAACCGACCAGCGGCCTGCACTTTGAAGACATTCGCCGTTTGCTAAGCGTATTGCAGCGTTTGGTGGCGCGGGGCGAGACGGTAATCGTGATCGAACACCAGATGGATGTCATCAAATGCGCTGATTGGATCATCGACCTAGGTCCCGAAGGCGGCGAAGGCGGCGGCCAAATAGTAGGCCAAGGTCCGCCCGAAGAAATTGCCGCTCTGGAACATAGCCATACGGGTCGATTCCTGCGCGAGTATCTGTAAGAGGTTGGAGAACGCCGTGAAAATTTCCGCCGTGATTCCCGTTTACAACGAAGCCGAGAGCCTCGAATTGCTTTATGGCGAAATTCAGGCGGTGGGCCAAGAGCATGGCTATGAGTGGGATATTATTTTCGTCGACGATGGCTCCACCGACGACTCCTGGCGGAAAATCGAGCAACTCGCCAAGGCCGATTCACGCGTGCAAGGCATTCGGCTGCGGCGCAACTTCGGCAAGGCGGCGGCGCTCAGCGCCGGGTTTGATGTTGCGCAAGGTGAGATCGTGTTCACGCTCGACGCCGACCTGCAAGACGATCCTCGGGAAATCCCGCATTTTTTGGAAGTGTTGGAGACGGGCGTTGATGTCGTCAGCGGTTGGAAAAAAGTGCGGCACGATCCTTGGCATAAGGTCGGGCCTTCTCGCGTTTTTAACGCCATGGTCAGCACGCTCACCGGCGTGCGGCTGCATGACCACAACTGCGGTTTCAAATGTTATCGTCGCGAAATTTTTGCAGAGATCGATCTGTACGGAGAACTGCACCGGTTTATTCCGGTATTGGCCGCCGCGCGAGGTTGGCGCGTGGGCGAGGTGGTGGTGCAGCACCGCGCCCGGGAGTTCGGGCATTCCAAGTACGGCGTCGGCAGGATTATCAAAGGCTTTCTCGACCTGCTCACCGTCTATTTTCTCACCGGCTTTCGGCAGCGTCCTCAACACTTGTTGGGGGCCGCCGGGCTGATCTGTTTTCTTGGCGGCGGCGCGCTGGTGGCGGGTCTGACAGCCTGGCGGGTGGTTTCTCATCTCACGTCGGCGCTAGAACCTTTGCATCTCCACGAACGCGCTATTTTTTATTATTCGCTCACGCTGCTGCTGCTGGGCGGCCAATTACTTACGGCCGGGTTCCTGGCCGAACTCATGACGGCGCACCGCGCTCGCGAACAACGCAGCTACTCCATCATGCAACACGCCGGCGGCGGGGCTGCGTCGAATCAGAAGCAGGAACGCGGCGATGCAAATTGAATCGGAAACACCAAAGCCGAGCGGGCGATCGAAACGCACGCGTTGGATCGTCTACTTTTTACTCGCCGCCACGTCCGCCATCGGGCTGACGGCGCGCATCGGCGTGGTCGCCTCGAAGAGCGGAAAAACACCCTTTTTAAGCGCCAACGATCGCAGCCGTTGGGATACGATTCGCTCGTTAGTCGACCACGGAACCTACGTGATCGACGATGTGATTCTCGACCCTCGAACGCGCCGGTTCGATAAAGAGTGGCGCAGCATCGACATGGTTCGGCATCGTGGTTGGGATGGCCGCGAACATTATTATTCCAGCAAGCCGCCGTTGTACCCCACGTTGCTGGCCGGCGAATACTGGCTGCTCAAGCAGACGCTCGGTTGGCGGTTTCCCGACGACGTATTCCGTATCGGGCGCGTGATGCTGGTGGCCACGAACATGACACTGATGCTGTTGTTCGTGCTGATGCTGGCCGATTTGGTCGAGCGTTTTGTCGCTCACGATTGGACCCGCATCGCGATTATCGCCACGGCTGCCTGGGCGACGCTGCTCTCGGCGTACTCTGTTGCATTGAACAACCACACACCGGCGGCGGTGGCGGCCTTGGCTTGTTTGTGGTTATTAGCGCCGGTGGTTTGCCGTGGGAACCATGACGAAACGAATCAGCAATCTCGCCAGAAAGGCCACGGCTGGCGTTTCTTTCTAGCCGGTTTGGCGGCCGGTTTTACAGTGGCCAACGAACTGCCGGCGTTATCGTTCTTGGTGCTGCTGGGCGCGTGGCTATTGTGGAAGCAACCGCGTTGGACGCTCCTGGCGTACACGCCCGGCGTGCTGCTCATGGCGATAGCATTCTTCGGAACCAACTACGCCGCCCACGCCAGTTGGCGCCCGCCGTACGCACACCGCCACGACGGACCGCTGCTCACCACCATGCCCGTGCGCGATGAGAAGTTGCCAGCGGAACTCAGTCCAGTTTCTCCCGCCATGCGCTCGGCGCTCGGCGCGGTGGGTGTTGATCTTTCCGCCCAAGCCGTGATCATGCCGCGCGCCGGCGCCGAAGAGCCAAAGCGGCAGTGGGTCGTTTGGGACCGACAAGGGCACGACCGTTTAGCAGTGCTGCTCAAAGGGAAGCAACTCGAAATTCACGCCTGGGATAACTGGTACGACTACGACAGCAGTTACTGGCGGCCCGGAAAAAAACGCGGCGTCGATCTCGGCGAACCCTCGCGTTGGGTGTATGCGTTTCATTGCATCGTGGGCCATCATGGCTTGCTTTCTCTCACCCCGCTGCTGTTGCTTTCGGCCATCGGTTGCCTGATGCTCTGCGCCAGCGGCGGGCCCGGCATGAAGGAAATCGGCTGGGCGACGCTGATCCTCACGGCCGTCTGTTTGACCTTTTACATCGCTCGCCCAATTCAAGATCGCAACTACGGCGGCGTTTCCTGTGGACTGCGTTGGATGCTCTGGCTGACGCCCTTTTGGCTGTTGTGCATGGCGCCGGTTTGCGAACGGCTGCAAGCGTCCAAGGGCGGCCGCGCTTTGTTCGTGTTGCTATTCGCCGCCAGCGCATTTTCGGCGCACTACGCCTGCCTGAATCCTTGGACCCACCCCTGGATCTTCCAACTGGGCTCGCGTTTCGGCTGGTTTCAATATTAGGGGAACGATTTCCAGGTTGTTAATCCCAACTGAGCGTTCCCGAAGTTTGATACTCCGTGACGCGGGTCTCGAAAAAATTCTTTTCCTTCGAGAGGTCCATGGTTTCGCTCATCCAGGTGAACGGATTGGAGGAGCCGTATTGCGCCGGCAGACCGATGCGCTCCAGACGGCGGTCGGCAATGTGTTGCACGTAATCGCGGAACAAATCTACGTTGAGGCCCAGAATGCCGCGCGGCAGGCAATCGCGGGCGTAGTCAATTTCAAGCTCCACGGCTTGGCAAACGCGGTCGATCATGGCTTGCTGGAAGTCGGGCGTCCAGAGTGTTGGGTTTTCGCGTCGGATGCCGTTGATCAGGTCGATGCCGAAATTCAGATGGATCGTTTCGTCGCGTAAAATGTATTGGAACTGCTCGCCGATGCCGGTCATCAGATTACGGCGATGGAACGAGAGCACCATCACGAAACCGGTATAGAAAAAGATACCCTCCATGATCAGATAGTAGCCGATCAAATTCTTCAGAAACGCCTGGGCGCCGGCCTGCGTTTCAACGGAGAACGATGGGTCGAGCACTTCGCGGGTGAGTTCCATTTCAAATTCGTCCTTGCGGGCAATCGACGGAACCTCGTGGTACATATTGAAAATTTCGCCCTCGTTGAGGCCCAAACTTTCCACCACGTACAAGAACGTATGCGAATGGACGGCCTCTTCAAACGCCTGCCGCAGCAGGTATTGCCGGCATTCGGCGTTGGTGACGTGTCGAAAAATCGCCAGCACCAAATTGTTGCCGACCAAACTCTCCGCCGTGGCGAAAAAGCCCAAGTTGCGCATGATCACCAGCCGTTCGTCGTCGGTGAGTTTGTCGGACCGCCAAGTTTCGATATCCTTGTGCATGGGCACTTCGGTAGGCATCCAATGGTTGGCGCAGCCGTTTTGATAATGCTCCCAGGCCCAGTCGTACTTCAGCGGCATGAGTTGATTCACATCAACCTGGTGGCAGTTAATCAGGCGTTTATCGCTGGCCACGATGCGCTTCGCGGCGGGAGCGGTGTTTGTGTTCTCTTGAAGTGCTGATGATTTCAAAGATGACTTTGACGATGATGTCGTCGTGATTGTAGACATAACGAATCCTTTCGGGTGGAGTTGGTGGTTGCGTGTTGGTGGTTTGAATATTACTGGCAGGCTTCGCAATCGGGGTCGTCAATACCGCAAGCGCTGGCGGCTGTTGCGGCGAGCGGCTCCGTGGCGCGTGGCGCCGATACATCGCTGGAGTCGCTGCGGCTCTTCATCCATTTGGGTTGGATGCCGAAACGGTTGACGTCGACCGTCGACTGCTCAATTTGCGTGGCCGCCAAGGTGCGCAAGTAGTAGGTCGTTTTTAGTCCTTGCTCCCAGGCGAGGAAGTACATGTCGTGCAACTTGCGGCCGTTCGGCTCCGCCAGGTAGAGGTTCAGCGACTGCCCCTGGTCGAGCCACTTTTGCCGCCGCGCCGCGCAGGCGATCAGCCACTTCGGTTCGATTTCGAAGGCCGTTTGAAAACGCTCCCGAAGATCGTCCGGTATGCGGCTGATCGGTTGTAGCGAGCCGTCGTAATACTTCAGTTCCTCCAGCATTTGCGCGTCCCACAAGCCGCGTCGTTTGAGTTCATCGATCAGCACCAGATTCACCTGTGTGAATTCACCCGACAGGTTGCTCTTCACATACAGGTGTTTGTAGGAAGGTTCGATCGACTGCGAAACGCCCACAATCGTCGAGATGGTGGCGGTCGGCGCAATCGCCATCACGTTGCTGTTGCGCATGCCGTGCCGGGCGATGACGTCGCGCACGGGTTGCCAATCGAGCGTGCTGGTGTGGTCAAGTTGCAAGGCCGACTCCCGCTCCTGCTGCAATAATTCCAGCGAGTCGATCGGTAATATGCCGCGGTCCCACTTGGAGCCTTCGAAACTGGGGTAACGCCCCCGCTCTTGCGCCAGTTCGGCGGAGGCGAGAATCGCGAAGTACGAAATGGCTTCCATGCTGTGGTCGGCAAACGCCACGGCGGCGTCGCTGGCGTAACTCAGTTCCAAGGCGTGCAGCGCGTTTTGAAAACCCATCAATCCCAACCCGACGGGGCGGTGCATGCGATTGGAATTCTCGGCTTCGGACGTCGGATAAAAATTGATGTCGATCACGTTATCGAGCATTCGCATGGCGGTGCGAACGGTGGCTTCGAGTTTTTGGAGGTTGAGTTTTCCCGCCTCGATATGCGCCGGAAGGTTGATCGAACCCAAGTTGCAAACCGCCGTTTCGTCGTCCGACGTGTTGAGCAGAATTTCGGTGCAAAGATTACTACTGTGTACGGCGCCGACATGATCTTGCGGCGAACGAATGTTGGAGGGGTCTTTGAAGGTGATCCAGGGGTGGCCGGTCTCGAACAGCCGCGTGAGCATTTTTCGCCATAAATCAACGGCGGAAATTCGCCGGCTCAACGGCATTTCTCCCTCAGCGGCCAACTGTTCGTACTGTTCGTAGCGCTGGCGAAACGCCTGGCCGTAAAGGTCGTGTAAATCGGCGACGTCGTGCGGACTGAAGAGCGTCCAGTGGGCGTTTTTTCGCACGCGCTCCATGAAGAGGTCGGGAATCCAATTGGCGGTGTGCATGTCGTGCGTTCTTCGCCGATCATCGCCGGTGTTTTTTCGCAAGTCGAGAAACTCTTCGATATCGAGGTGCCATGTTTCCAGATACGCACAGACGGCGCCTTTCCGTTTGCCGCCCTGATTCACGGCCACGGCGGCGTCGTTGACCACTTTCAGAAACGGAATTACACCCTGGCTGCGGCCGTTGGTGCCGCGAATGTGGGCGTTCGTCGCGCGGACATTGGTCCAATCGTTGCCCAAGCCGCCGGCCCACTTCGAAAGCCGGGCGTTGTCGGAAATGCACTTGAAAATGTTTTCCAAGTTGTCGCTCACGGTGCTCAAATAACAGGAACTCAACTGAGGATGCACCGTGGCGGAATTGAACAGCGTGGGCGTGGCGGACGTGAACCGGAAGGTCGATAACACCTCATAAAATTCGATCGCCCGCTCCTCGCGCGACTCACCCTCGTTCATCGCCAACCCCATCGCGACGCGCATCCAAAAATACTGCGGCGTTTCGATGCGGCGGCCTTCGACATGCAGCAAGTAGCGGTCGTAGATGGCTTGCAGGCCTAGGTAGCGAAAGTTCGCGTCTCGTTCGGGGGCCAGCGCCGCGGCGATTTTCGCCAGGTCGAACTCTCGCAATCGTTCACTCAGCCGACCCGCCTGGATGCCGTCAATCAGGTAGTGCTCGAACTTTCGATGATAGAGCGCCGAAAGCTTTTTACCGGCGGGCGAAGCGCCCAACGCTTCGTTGTAGATCACCTTCAGCATGAGCCGCGAAGCGACGGTGTCGAAGGCTTCGTCGCGTTCGATGCGCGAACGCGCCGCCAATATTTGGGCCCGATATATTTCCTCCAATGAGATGCCGTCGAATACCGTGCGCATGACATCTTCGAGCAAGTCTTCCACATCGACGATTTCTTCGCAACCTTGAGCGGCTTGCAGCAACCCGTTGCGCACCCGGTTGGGATCAAACGGTGTGCGGCCGCCATCGGGCAATAAAACGTGTAACGTCGGTGTTGCTTCGCCAATAGGCGTTTCGCCTCGCAAGGTTCGGATTTTGGCGTGCTCCGCCCGATACACGATATAACACCGCGCCACCCGATAATGCCCGCGCGACATCAACTCCAGTTCCACGAAGTCTTGAATGCGCTCCACTTCCACGCCGGCGGCGGAGTTCGCCAGCGGTTCGACTTCCGCCGTGACCGCTTGCGTGAGTTGCTTGATTTCTTCGTCAATGCCGCTCTCCAGCGGCTGGCCAGCGGCCAGATTGAGTTCGGCGCGAAAGGCGTTGGTCAGCGCTTGTTGGATGCGAGAGAGTTCAAACGACGTTGTTCGTCCGTCGCGTTTACGAACCAGCCAATCTTGTGTGGTGCGAGCCATGTGGCAATTCTCCTTGACGCAGCCGGCGGCTGCGGAAAAGCGAAATCACCGAACAAATCGGAAGCAAAGATTGCTGAGAGGCGCGCCGTTTTATTCCAGATTCGGCGCCGGTGGGCAAGCAGAAGGCCGAACGAACCGCAGTCCGTCCGTCTGTAGGCGCGCATACCTGCATTTCTCAACCGTCCTTTCCCAAGAAGGTTCGGTGAATGGGCAGTTCGCCCGGACAGCATCCGGCTGGCCTGAATGGAAAGGCGAACGGCACAACGTTGGCAGGTCTTCGGACTCGCAGACACTTGGCTCGTTTGGAACCAAACCTAATAGCCGCCGCTTCCCAGTTCGAATCGAACCAGTGCTTCAATGACGGCCTTCGTTTCCGCTCACCGCTGCTGGGCAGTCCCGGTTTTCGACCGGTGTTCCCTCTTCGTGGCCCGACTGAGCAGCCGGGCAAAACCAACGATGGGTACAAGATATCGTGGCCTCTGGCGATGTCAACCCAACATACGGTGTTTTATTGACGGCCTTCTGGATTGGGGTTCGTGAAAAACCACGGCCCGGTTTAGAAGCCCGAGCTTTTTGAAAATACCGGGCTTCTCGGGCGCCGATTCGGCGTTGCGGAACACTTATACCTTCTAACACAACTTGGTAGGTCAGCATTAAACTCCGTGTTTGAAACGCCAAACAGGGGTTATGTTAGGAGCTTTAACTTCCAGTTTTGCACTTTTTGGAAGTTGCTCTAGCCACGAAAAGGGGCGGCTGGCGACAAAGAAATCTTGTTTACAGACTCGATTTCTCTGGCGCGGAAGCCGCCCCAAGATGGAACTTACCAATTCGTTCGAAGTTTTGCTACGCACCTTC
>QIKY01000257.1 GCA_003233175.1 Planctomycetaceae bacterium
CATCATTCCGTTCCTCGAAACCACGAAAAATTGAGGAAATCATGCCAAACACCCCTTGCCAAAACCTCAGATGTCTCCGGGATAGGATTTCAGACGAACGCCGCCGCTTGGATGACCTGCGGAGCCGGCGCCGAAAAAACTTATGTATAAACAACAGCTGTACTGGTTCAGCGGGACGTTGAGTCTGAGCGTGACAGAGCCACCGATTAAAACAGAGCCAGCGATTAAATAGGGTTCTGTAGTGATTTTAACGGCGGCGTCTCCGCTGCGCCGCGCACGGCGGGGAAATTCGTAATCGTTCGCGGCGCCGCGGAAAATTGCGATAACAATCCAGCCGACAGTTCAAAACCCGTGAACGTTTACTCTTCTTCTTTCGTGCTGTTCGTGTATTTCGTGGTTGTAAAATGACCCCTGCGAAAAGACGGAACAAAAGAATTGCACCACGCAGGTCATCGCAAAAGGAACCACGAAAGGCACGAACAACACGAAAACGTTGACGGCGGAAATCAGGCAGTTCTCCGTGCTCTCTGTGCAAAATGTTTTGGCCGGCGATAGACGAGACAAACCTCCTTAAATTACGCCTCCGCCACGAATTGCGAACGAAGCACGCCGATCGATTCGATCGAGGCTTCGATTTTGTCGCCCGGTTTGAGGAAGTCGCCTGTTGTGGCGCCCACGCCGGCGGGCGTTCCGGTCGAGATAAGATCGCCGGGCTCGAGTGTCACGATATTCGAAATGAATTCCACCACCGCCGCCACGGGAAAAATCTGTTGGGCGGTGCTGGCGTCTTGTTTCATTTTCCCGTTGACCTTCAACTGCATCTTCAATTTTTGTGGATCGGCTATGGAATCAGCCGCCACGATGCAAGGTCCACAGGGGCAGAAACTATCGTGCCATTTGCCGTGCAGCCAATCGAAGAAGGCGTCTTTGGCGCGTTCTTTTCTTCCAGGATTGGGGCGAAACCTTCTGTTCGAGATGTCGTTGATCACCGTGTAGCCCGCGACATAACCCAGCGCATCGGCTTCACGCACCGCCTTGGCGCGGCGTCCAATCACGATCACAAGCTCTAATTCCCAGTCAATGGCGTCGGGCGAAATGGCCGGTATGGTCACGTCGGCGCCGGGGTTGGTGAGCGTTGTGGTGGGCGGCTTCATGAATACGTAGGGAAAAGTCTCGGCTCTTTCCGCCGCCACGCCGCCACCCTCTTCAATGTGCTTGGCGTAATTGCCCGCCAACAAAAAGAGCTTGTTAGGACGCGCAATGGGCGTGAGCAGTTGGACGGCGCTGTGCGAAATTTGCGCCTCGCCGGCAAGACGTGCGCGATGATCGATCGCCCAGGCGAAAAGTTTGCCGGCTTCGGCGGCTGCCGCGCCATCGGGAGGCAGGAAGTCGATTAAATCGCCGCTACTAGGCAGTGAGGTTTTTTCACCGGTGGCGTCGGTATATGCCCGGGCGACGGCGTCGACCGGCAGCACGGCGTCGTCGGTATAAAAGCCAACCTGCACGGCGCCTTTCGATTCAAAACGGCAAATTCGCATGGCGGGATATCCTCTATGAAAGGAAGGGCGTGGCGGGAGGTCTCAACACACCGGAATCTACTCCCCCGCAGCGGGCCATGCAAGCTGGCGCGAGCCGCCGCCGGCCATATCGTTCTCGGGTTGTGATGCCGCTCACGGTTGAAAATGGCACATTTATTCGTTTAACGGCAAGCCGCAGGCGGCTGTGTTTTTTGGCTTGCTCGAACGCGTTGGTTCAAAACGCAGTCGCCTTCGGCTGGCCGTTAAACGAGCTATTGCTAGCCGTGTGAAGTAGGTCTCGACGCGACCGGTCGCCCGAAGAACGCCCTGGGAAAAAACCACCGCCGCAACCTACCAGACGCCTGCAATAGGCTTTGACTCGTGGTACAATAGACGCCTTGAATTCTCGGCGGTTCATGCGCCGCCTTTGACGAATCCTCTCCTTACAAATTCCCACCCAACACCAGCCGCCTGCCGGACGAGCCCTTGCTCGAAGCCCGAGTGCGGCCAACCTCTAGGAATCGAATCATGAAATTCTCCCACTGGATGTTTGTGTTTTTTCTCATGGCGCCTGTGGTCGCCTCGGCACAAAACGAACTCCCCGGCAAAGGCCCCGCCGAAGCGCCGCTCAAAACGCTCCGCGATAAAGCAAGTTACGGCATCGGCCTCAACATTGCCGCCAGTCTGAAAAGCCAAGGGGCGGAAGTCGATCCACGGCTCCTCGTTCGCGGACTGCTCGATGCATTGGAAGGCCGCAAGCCGTTGCTCACCAACGCCGAACTACGCACCGTGATGACCAATTACGGCGCCGAAATGGAAGCCAAACAGATTGCGGCGGCCAAGGCGGCCGGCGGTAAAAACCGGCAGGCCGGGATCGCCTTTCTGGAAGCCAACAAGAAAAAGCCCGGCGTGATCGTGCTACCCAGCGGTTTGCAATACAAAATTCTCAAACGCGGCACGGGGCGAACTCCCAAAGCATCCGACACCGTCACCACCCACTACCACGGAACGCAACGCTCATCGACGGCACCGTGTTCGATAGCTCGTACGAACGCAAGCAACCGGCGAGCTTTCCCGTCAATGGCGTCATTCGCGGTTGGACGGAAGCGCTGCAACTGATGAAAGCCGGCGACAAGTGGCAACTCTTCATCCCCTCGGAATTGGCCTACGGCGCCAATCCTCGTCCCGGCGGACCGATTGGTCCACACGCCGTGCTTATTTTCGACATTGAACTTTTGAAGGTTAAATAGAGACGCCGGTAAATAGAGGTGTAAGATGTTGAAGCGAAGTTCGTTGCGTTGCAGGGCGTTACTGGGTCGGGCGTTGCCGCCAGCGATATTCGCGTTGACGACGTTGCTGACGATGTTGCTCGCGACGCCTTCATTCGCAGCGGCGCCGCCGGTTGTGGTGGTGGTCGGAAAAGACGCCCCGGAGCTGGAGCAATTCGCCGCCAGCGAACTTGCCTCGCAGTTCCGCCGTCTGTTTGAGGTCGATGTTTCGATCGAAAACTCGGCGAGCGCCCATGCGGCGGAAAAATCTTCCGCCGTCGTTTATATCGGCCGTCCGGCGACGAATCCGGCCATCAAGGCGCTCACGCTCAAGCAGCAAGGCGTCGACATCTGGCCTCGACTATCCGACCAAGGCCTGGTTTTGCGGAGCGTTGAAGTAGACGGCAAACCGGGTTTGATTGTCGGCGGCGGAAGTCCGAAAGCAACGCTATGGGGTGTTTACGAATTAGGGCGGCGGTTCGGCATCCGCTACTTGCTGCGGGAAGATATCTACCCCGATGCGCCGCAAGCGTTTGATCTTTCGGGCATGGCCGTGGTGCAAGAACCGGAGCTACGCGTTCGCACTTGGCGAACCATTAACGATTTCGCCATTGGGGCGGAGTCTTGGCCGCTGGCCGATCATAAACGACTGCTGGGCCAGTTGGCCAAAATGAAGTTCAACCGGCTGATGTTGTCGATCTATCCTTGGCAGCCGTTTGTGCATTACGAAGTTCGCGGCGTCGCCAAAAAAACGGGCATGCTTTGGTTCGGCGAGGAATACCCTATTCCGCGCGACGCTCCAGGCCGCACCGCATTGCGCGGCGTCGTGACGGGTGAAAGGGCGCTCTTCACCAACCCTGATTTTGCCGGCAAGAACACTTACGAAGAAATGACGCAGGCGGGCGTGGCGCACGCCAGCGGCATCATGGCTGAGGCGCAGCGGCTCGGAATGTCGGTGGGAATTTCGATTTCACCACTGGAATTCCCGCGTGAATTCGCCAAATTATTGGGCGGAACGCAAGCACGCGGCATCAACGGCCTTGTGACCGCGCCCGGCGCCAAACAAAAATTCAACGATCCGCTTTTGAAGGAGATGGTCGCGGCCAAAATACGGGCCTACCTCCAGACGTATCCGCACGTTGATTCGCTTTACCTCACGCTGCCAGAATTCCCCGATTGGGACGCCGACGTCGAGCAAGCGTGGTCCGCCTTGACGCCGCGTCTGGGCGGCGACGCCCCGCAACTGAGCACTCTGCTAAAGGCCGCCGCCGAACGGCGCCTCTTCGCCAACGGCCAGCGGGGCGTCAACTCCTTAAAGGGAAATGTTGTTGCGTTGGCGTTTTTGAACGAACTCTTCCAAGACTCCAGCCTTCTGGAACGCCCCGACGGCAAGCGCTCTAATGGCAAGCGCGTCGACCTGATTCTGACCGCCATCGATCCCGAACTTTTTCCGTACCTGGATAAAATCCTACCCGCCGACGCCGGCACGTTGCACTTTATCGATTATACGGCCCGCCGGGTCGCGGAAAATCAAGAGTATCTATTGCGTGTTCCGGCCGACAAAGTGCGCAGCAGTCTGATTCTCACCATGGCCGACGACAACGTCGGCGTGCTCTCGCAAGCCACCACGCGCCGTTTGGAATCGCTCGTCAACGCATTGCGCAAAAACAACTGGGAAGGTTTTTCCACACGCTATTGGATGCTCGCCGAACTCGACCCCGCCGTGCATTATCTGTCGCTCGCTTCGTGGGACGAACAAACCACCGCCCACAGCGCCCACGACGACCTCTTCACCACCATTACCGGCAAGCAATCCATTTCCGACCGACTCTGGCGCGGCTTTGGGCAGATCGAACAAGCCACCGAATTGATCGACCAGAATAATTTGGGGTTCGGTTTTCCCGTTCCCGGCATGTTGATGAAACACTACCAACCGACACCCGCGCCCAAATGGCTCGACGAGCTGAACGAGCATTACACGCAAGCGATGATCGAGTTCTATCGCAGCCATGGAGCGGCGCACCCGCGTTCCCAGCGCCTGTTGTTCTATTGGGCCAAACGAAGCGAATACGTGTTGGAATACCTGGCGGCCGTGAAAGAGGTCCGAGAAGCCGCGATAGCTCGCCAGCAAGGAGATGCAGATCAAACCCTCGAACATTTCGAGACCGCCATTGAGCAACTCTACAACGCGCTGGACACCCTCAGCGACATCGCCCAAGACCAAAGCGACCGTGGGTTAATCGCGGTGCTCAACGCGTATGCCTACCGCCCGCTGCTGGCCGAATTCGAAAAAGTGGAAGCCGAGCAAGAGTAGGCGCGCACACATTCATGCCTCAGCATGTTTTTCCGCGCCGTTGGAGTTCATGCTTCAGCATGTTTTGAAGCCCCCTACAGAAGAAAACATGCTCAAGCATGAACTCCAACGGTGTGCTCCCGCCGCCGCAAAAGGCGTGACATGGCGATCTCCCGCCCGGGAAACAGAAAAAAGAGAACAAAATACTCGCTTTTTCTAAAGTTCCCAATTTGACATCGCTCAACCGTGACATAGGTTTTTAATGCACGGGGACGATGTTGTTCGGAACCGGGCCGCGAGTTCTGCTCGCGTGCTGCTTGTTTTCCTTTCTACTCAGCGGTCGCATTGTTTTTCTTTGTTTCCGTTTGAGTGTTGGGCAAGACATGCGGTATTGGTCTGCCGCCTCACATTCTTGATAAAGGCAATCCGTCTGAAAGGGCGAGAGCGCAAAGCCAAGGACCGTCTCTCTCAGGAGCGATGGCAGCCGGGCTGCCAAAGGGATGCTAGTCGTTGAACGCTCGTTTGTGTTCCTCCGACCAAATTCACCAAGGCACATCAGAAGAGGCGCGTTGGTATTGGTATTTGGGGTTTTGTCTGTCGTGATGCAGACCCGTGTCGCTTGTCGGCGCAGGCAGACGGCCCCTGGTAGTGTTTTCTCGCGTTATTCGTGCAATGGAGCGCGAATCGCGGGAACTATTCGGAGGAAGAAGAATGAGAACTTTTGCTAAGAGCGTGCAACGTTTCCTCGTATCCGAAGATGGCCCGACTGCGGTTGAATACGCCGTCATGTTGGCGTTGATCGTGATTGTCTGCTTGACTGCCATCCAGGCAATCGGCACCAACGCCAACGCCACGTTTACAGCGGTATCGGCACAGCTTGCCCAGTAAGCTGGAAACGAAACCAATGGCGGCCTGTTCGCGGCGTTGCGGCCGTGAAAGCATTTACCGTCTCAGTAATTCCCCCGGCGGTTCGCCGCCGGGGGGATTCTGTCGTTTATATCGTGCTCATTGCCGCGAGACTTTATGGGGAGAATCGCCAGATGTATCCAATCATACCGATTGAAACCATGTCGGGCGGCGTCGAGGTTTTGTGCTGTTTCTTTACCGCCGTGACTGCCTTCCTGGGCTACTTTGTCACGATGCGTTTTTAGAACCCGCTTCCACAACGCCACAACAAATCAGCAATCCGCGCTGGGCGCATGGCCTGGCGTCTTTCGTTTAAGAGACCGCATCGTTTTTGAACGCCGCACGCCACCGCACGCGGCAAAACCCGGGGGGGAATAATAATGGACACACTGAATTGGATCGGCGCCAGCGCGCTTGAAAACTGGCACGTATGGTTCGTCGCGATTGTTCTGATCGTGGCGGCCGTGATCGATGGCATCGAATTACGAGTGCCGAACTGGATCACGTTCCCGCTCATTATCAGCGGTTGGGTTTACAGCGCGTCGGCGTCCTGGGCGGCTGGCGACGGCGTTTTGGTGGGATTGTATTGGAGTTTCATCGGCACGGCGGTCGGACTGGCTCTGCTGATGCCCGCTTACGCGATCGGCGGAATGGGCGCCGGCGATGTCAAGCTGTTGGCCGGCGTGGGCGCCTGGATGCACGGCGAACACACTTTTTACGCCTTTTGTCTGACGGCTGTCGTGGGCGCCGTGTTGGCGGTCGGGATGGCGGCTCGTAACAAAGCACTGAAAAAACATACAGCTCAGGCGAAGATGATCTTGGCGGAAATCGCCACCATTCGAGATCCTCGCCAACTTTCGGAAATTGCCGCGGAGCGAAAAAGCTCGATGCTTCTGCTGCCCTACGGAATTCCAATCGCGATTGGCTCAATTGCCTATTTTGCCTGGGTTGGACTTTTGGTCTGATAACCTAGGTGGAATGGCGGCGGTGTAACGCTTAAGCGACCTGTAAGGAATTCGCTGACCTTAACAAGCGTTCGCTACGGCCTGGAGAAGATCTACTGAATATACCGAACAAAACGACGGGCAGGCGACTGGTGCGTCTTGCGGTGCGACTCTAACGGTCGCTAGGAATTTGTCCGGTAATGCGGCGTGTGGCGAAGTTGTCGTTGTTTCGGCATCGTTTCCGTTTGATCAAGTGCGATGGCTGCTATCGCCAATGTCTGTAAGGGAGATCACGTTCGGTCGTATCGGCGTCGTTGCGCCGTGAGTGCGTCGCCACCGTGAGTGTTTTGCCGCCGTGAGTGTTTTGCCACCGTGAGTGTTTTGCTAGTCAAGGTTTTACAGCACAGCGACATCCGGTATTGCCCGTAATACCGACTGTTTGGGAAAGGCGGAGTGTTTTCCCGGCTGTTACCACAGAGGTTTATTATGCGAGCTAAATCCATTTTGCTTATCGCGGTCGCTCTTGGTTGCGGCACGGTCGCCTCGATTGGCATTAGCCAAGTCATTAACCGCCCGAAAGGCGGCCAAAAGGTCGAAACCCAGAAAATCTTCGTCGCGATTCAGGATATTGATATCCGCGAACCACTCAACGCCCAGAACCTCCAGTTGGAGGAATGGCCCAAAAACCGCATTCCCGATGGCGCCATTGTCGATTTGGAACAAGTCGAAGGACGTTTCACGCGTCAACGGTTGTATCAAGGCGAACCCATTCTGGAAAAGAAACTCATGGGGAAAGACGGCGCCGGCAGCCCCGACACCCTCATTCCCGATGGCTTCCGTGTGACGTCGGTAAAAGTAAATGCCGCCTCCGCGGCAAGCGGTTTCATTTTGCCGGGCTCGCGCGTCGATGTGCTGCTCTTCGTGAAGAAGGGAAAAGAGATCTCCCAGACCGTCGTCAAGACGATTCTGCGTAACGTTCGCGTGTTCGGCGTGGACCAAAAAACCGAACGCGCCATCGACGACGAAGGCAACTCGATCGACGCCAAAACAATCACCTTGTTGGTTTCGCCCGAGCAAGTGGAGAAACTCACCTTGGCGGTGGCGGTGGGTTCGATCGAACTCTCGTTGCGCCCGCCGGCCGACGAATCCGCCGATCAAAAAAGCAGCGAAGCCCGAGGAGAAACACTGGCCGATTTGCTGCAAGGGTCCGCCCCGAATACTGATCCCCGGAAAGGCGCCAAACAGCCGCCCGGCGATTTCCTGGCCTTTCTCGACAAACAACCAGAGCCGACGCAGGCGGCGCCAGAGCCGCAATCCACTCTCAACGGATCGCGCATGGCTATCGTGACCCCCGACGGTGTCACTTATTATCGATTCGATGAAAAAAGCGGCAAGCCGGTTTTGGTGACCGGCGACGAGTTGCGCCAGAGCACTCCCAAGAAAAAGAGTTCGAAGAAAAAATCGTCCAAGAAAAGTAAGTCGTCGAAAGAAGCTCCTAAGAAAAGCAAGTCGTCGAAAGAAAATTGAAGTAAGTTCTACGAATAATCGGCGAAAGACGATGAGGATGTCGCCTTCGCCAATGATGATTCGTAACGCCACGATCTCATCAACGATCGTGGCGCGCGGCAAGGATATACGAGCGTAACGGAACAGCGCAAGGAAGACACGGATGTACAAACAGCTTCGATTATCGCTACTAGCGACTGCTTTCGTAGCTTTTTCCCAGGCTTCGCCGGCATTCAGCCAGCGGGTGGTCGACAACCCGATCGCGTATCGGGTGGCGGCGCCGAACCAGCGGCTCGAGATGATCGTCAATACGAGTCGGATTCTCGTCTTCGACCACGCGATTCCGCGGTTGATGGTCAACAACCCCAGCCTGATTCGGGCCACGCCGCTTTCTGAAAGCGAAATACAACTTTCGGCGCTGACGCCAGGCGTCACGCAAGTGAATTTGTGGGATGAAAACAAGAAGGTCTACGTGGTTGACGTGATCGTGACGGCCGACGCTCGCGAACTTCAAGAATTGCTTCGCACGGAATTCCCCACGGCCTCCATTCGGGTTCGCCCCCTGGCCAGCAGTATCGTGCTGAGCGGCTACGTGGCGACCTCGCAAGACGTAGGCCGCGTGGTGAGAATGTCGCAAGATTACTACCCCCAGGTGATCAACAACCTGAGCGTGGGCGGGGTGCAGCAGGTTTTGTTGCATGTCAAGATTATGGAAGTGTCGCGGACCAAGTTCCGCAACATGGGCTTCGATTTTGGCGCAATTTCTGGAAACGATTTTGCCGTTTCGAGCGTGAGCGGCATGATTAACATGGCGGCCACGAGCGTGCAAATAGCGACGCAGAAACGCACCGCCTTGCTCGGACCCAATGTTGTTCAGGCCTCCGGCGACACTGTTCGCTTCGGCATCATCAACAACAACTCCGGTTTCCTGGGCTTCCTGCAGTTCCTGCGGCGAAACAATTTGTCGAAGATTCTCGCCGAACCGACTTTGGTCACCGTCAGCGGCCGCCCGGCCAGCTTTAACGTGGGCGGTTCTTTTCCGATCACGGTTCCGCAGAGTCTGGGTACGGTTTCGATCGAATATCGTCAGTTCGGCACCCGGGTTGATTTTGTGCCAATCGTGATGGGCAACGGCAGAATACGGCTTGAGGTGCGGCCGCAGGTCACGGAGCGAGACGACGCCAACGGCATCAATGGCGTGCCGGCCATTAAGGAGCGTTGGGTTGATACGGCCGTGGAAATGAACGCCGGTCAGACCCTGGCCTTGGCCGGGTTGATTTCCCGACGCACCGAAACGGTAAACTCCGGAATCCCCTACTTGGCCGACCTGCCCTGGATCGGCGCCGCCTTCCGACGCGTCCAAGAAACCGAGAATGAAGTGGAATTGTTGATTATCGTGCGGCCGGAATTTGTCGACGCGATGGATCCTCACGAAGTGCCTCGCCTAGGACCAGGAGAAAACTCGGCCAGCCCCAACGACGAAGACCTCTACTTCCGCGGTTACATGGAAGTACCCAAATGCGACAACGGCTCCTTGCCTCCCGGCCAAGGCGCGTTCGGCCCCGGCCCGTCGCCACAGTTTTATGAAGAAGTACAACCGCAGCTTGAACTTCGGTCAGGCGCCAACACCCCGCCGGCGCCAGCGATTCCCCCCCCGGCGCCAGCCAGCAAACCGCCGGCGAAAGCGACCGGCCAAATTCGCTCGTCGTCGGGATTAAGGCAGCCAGTCTCGTTAATCGCGCCCAAGGCGCTCCGCACAAGCCGGCTACCCGCTACTGCCCAACACACGCTGCAAAACCCGAATAGTCGCACCTATCAAAAACCGCAATCTTCTTCCCAGGAAGTCGGAGCTTCGCCCGGATTGATCGGCCCGCTGGGCTACGACGTGCTACGCTTTAAGAAGTAGGTGTTGAGTTCCCTTGAGCGAACTCATCGGTGTAGGTGGAACAGTGTCTTTGTCAATGAATTGCAATCTATGAGCAACGTTCTTCGTGTAGCTATTGTCGACCCCAACGACTCCAACCGGGAGTCGCTCAAGGCCAAACTCCTCAGCATGGAAATCATCTGGCTGGAGGCTGAGTGTTCGCGCTATGAGTTTTTCGCCGACGTGATCGGCCAGACGAACCCCGAAATTGGCATCGTTTGCCTCGATTCCGATCCGGAAAAAGGGCTGGATATCATCCGGAAAATTCGTGAGAGTTCGCAGGAATGCAGTATTCTCGTGATCAGCAGTTCGACCGACGGGCAAACCATTCTCAACGCGATGCGGGCCGGCGCCAAGGAGTTTCTCAATGCGCCGGTCGATCCTCAAGAGTTGGTCACGGCTTTGGGCCGCATCGGCAATCAGGGTGTGAGCGGCGGCAAGACCAAGGGCTGCACGGTGATCGCGGTTGCCGGGTCAACCGGCGGCGTTGGCGCCACGAGTATTGCGGTCAACCTGAGTTGCGCGTACGCGGCGCACAAGCGAAATTCGGTGTGTTTGATTGACGTCGACCTCTCGCTAGGCGATGCCGACGTGTTTCTCGACACCATTCCCGACTACACCTTGGTCGATGTCACGCAGAACGTCTCACGGCTTGATTTCACGCTCCTGAAACGTTCGCTGACCAAGCATTCCTCAGGACTTTATCTGCTGCCGCGGCCGGTGCGTTTGCAAGACGCCTCGCTGATCGCTCCGGCCGATTTTCAGCGCGTGCTGGGGCTTTTGAAAGCCTCGTTTTCACACATGGTGCTCGATATATCGAAAGCCTACAACGAACTCGACATGATCGCCTTGCGCGAGGCCCGCGAGATTTTGCTCGTCACGCAACTCGACCTGCCCTGCTTGCGAAACGTGGTGCGATTGATGATGTCGTTCGAGGAAGAGGAAGGCCTCAAGGAGAAGGTCAAGATCGTGGTCAATCGGGTGGGCCTCGACAACGGGCAGATCAGCCTGAAGAAGGCGGAGGAAACCATCGGTCGGGAAATCTATTGGCAACTTCCCAACGACTACCGCGTGATGGTGGAAGTACGCAATAACGGCGTACCGCTGATTGAACAAGCGCCGCGGTCAAGCATTACGCAATCGGTCAACGCGCTCGCCGACTCGTTGGATGGAACTCGAAAAGGCGCCGACGCCTCTTCGAAAAAAGCGGGAGTCGGCCGGTGGCTGAGCTTCTGGCCCGGAAAACAAAAGTCGGCCGAACCCGCCCCCGCCCCCGCCGACGATTCGTAAGCACCGCCCCAAGCACGATTCCGTGTTTTTGGATGCCGGCTCGGGACTGCTGCAAAGCCGTGGCCGTTCACGGAGTTTGATGGGAACGTTCATTATTACGCTGGCTTGATTTAACAGGAGGGAGCGAAGAGAACGGAGAATCTTGTTGGTTTCCTTACTTTTCTCTGTTCTCTCCTGTTCCAT
Organism: Planctomycetaceae bacterium; assembly: GCA_003233175.1. Lineage (GTDB taxonomy): Bacteria > Planctomycetota > Planctomycetia > Pirellulales > Pirellulaceae > SZUA-33. The sequence goes on from QIKY01000257.1 coordinate 11,832, forward strand.
TCGTGTTATGCGGAGCTAATACGAGCGAGAACGGAGGGTTGCGTTCTTGCGGCCGGTGAAAATCGTGAACGGTTACGCAAAGCCGGTATCACCAGCCATCGTCGTCCTCTCCGTCGAACTCATGCTCCGGCGGCGCCAAAGTCGTATTGGAACTGCATCGACTGGCGCCCGGTCCCGATTCATCAATCGTCTGGGAGGCGAGATGACTGCAACAGGTTGATGTGGGTCTTGACCACGGCTTGCCTTCTAATGTTTTCGCCGCGAATAGCATCGGCCGCGTGCTCCGAAGGGACAGGCCGAAGTTTTCTTATCGTTTTACCGATAATAGGCAATATATAGGCCCGCATTATGCGCCGCCTTGGAAAGCGTGGAGCCATTCGTTTCCGACATGGCCTTTGAGAAGCCCGGCTTTTTCAAAAAGTCGGGCATCTGAGCCGGGAAGTAGTTTTCCACGCTGTCCCACGTTTTCTTATCCGCTGTTTTTCTTGGTCGACGGAGCAACCACCATGACATTGCGTCATTTTCGTGAAGCCATTATTCGCATGACGTTAGGCTTGGCCATGGTTTCCACGGCATTGGCGGTGGAACGCTCGACGAACACCAATCGCGCAGACCAGGCGTTCGTTCCCGGCGCCGGAGTGCTGGTCGAAAGCGTGGGCGACGACTTCGAAGACCCCGAATGGAAATACATCCCCCATTCACCCAAGAGCACCGAAGATATCGACGAACGGCGACGCGAACCCACCGGCCGCGCTTCCAATGGACGTTGGTACGAAGGCGTGATGCGCGGCCAGCCCGATATCGTGAAACGCGTTGCCACGCCCGCCGGCGGACTGCCCGAAAGCGAAGGCGCGTTGCTATTGCGCAGCCTCTACACCGGCCTTCCGGGGCGGCCCAGCCGCAAAATGCATCAAGACGATTTCATCTGTAACGTGCATTCGCGGCTGCGGCGAACCATTCCCGTCGGCCGCATGCCGAGCTGTGTCACGCGTGTGTACCTGCCGCCGATCGAACAATGGGAGCGGCGCTCCGGCTCGCAGTTCGCCTTCCGCGCCGAAGTGGAAACGACCGCCGTGAAGAAGAAAAAGAAGTCGGGCTTCTTTGGGTTTTCCAGCAGCAAGCCGACCAACGAACTCTACTGGCCGGGCATGTTCATCGAATTGCAGGCCAAAAGAAACGGCCAGCCTGAAGATGCCGCATTCCTGCTGATTCGCTCGAATAATCGCGGCGGCGATTTTCGCGGCATGGCCATCGAACAAACCGGCTGGTGGACGCTCGGCATGTCGTTCTCGCCCAACGGCATGATTCACTATTACGCCAAGCCCGGTGTGGAAGATCTGACCGAAGACGACCTAATCGCCTCACAGTTCCCTTACGGCTACCGTTGCGAACGCTTCCGCACGTTTTTCTACAACGTCGTCAACAGCGACAACGGCAGGACTTGGTCCACCGCCTGGATCATCGACGATCCTCACGTGTACCTGGCGCGATAATCTTGGCCGAGGGACGCGGTGAAATTCGCGGTAACTCGCGTCGTGACAATAATTTGACATCCTCGCGGTGCGCGTTATCCTCAAGCCATTCAATTGACGAAATCACGAGTTAGTACCTGTAGAACTATTCCATACATAGGGTGTTATGGAATTCTCATCAAGCCGGAGGCTTGGCAGCCATTAGCCGGTGGCTGAGCGACGCCAGCGGTTGCCGGCGCAGTAATCGCGATGCATCCCGGCGGGATGCCAGACGGAGCGGTCTGGGAAACGCCTCAAACCAACGTCGTCATACGCACCGCCACACAGTCATGCGCATAATGCGTGAAAACAAGCATGCCGCCCGAGCTTGATTTTGTCATGCGCCGACAGCCTCCAAACTATCCAAATTAAATGGATCTGCCAGACGGCTGCACATACTTAATCGTCAACAACGAATGCCGCATTGAGCACAGGCGAAGTGGCATGGGGTGTCTGAATGCGTTTTTGGGAGTCTGGTTGTCGATCTGGACTGTTGCCGTTGGCGGCTTGATTCACGGATACTTCCATGGTGGAAAAATGGACGATGGCGCCCCAATGCCGCTCTGGTTTGTAATGGCGTTTGTCATCCCTTGGCTCTTCGTTGCCTTGATGCTTTTATACTCCAAGTTCGCCCGCAAGACGTTTCGACTTACCAGCGATGCCTTGCATATCGAAACTCGCCTACTTGGCGCATCCTGGGCGCTCATGTTGCCGCGCGACACCATCACGCGGGTCAAGCAAGTAAAGGATGGCGGCGAAGGCGACGACAGCTTTCCAAGCTGGGGGCTGGAACTAAAGTCTGCGGCTCGTATTGAACGGCCAATGCAACGCCTATCGCTGCTCAATAACTTTGGCCGCAATGTTCGTTTTCGATCGGTATTGTCACGACTGCCCTACGATCACAGTGCATGGCTTGGTAATATCATCGCTCAATGGGCGGGAGTTGAGTTAGAACTCTGCCAGGACCCCACAGCAGAATGAACAGTGGGAGCGACGCTCCGGCTCGCAGTTCGCCTTCCGCGCCGAATTGGAAACGACCGCCGTGAAGAAGAAAAAGAAAAAGAAAAAGAAGTCTGGCTCGTTTGGGTTTTCCAGCAGCAAGCCGACCAACGAAATCATTGGCAAGTTCATCGACGCCAGCGTTAACGACCACGTTGAGGCCAAGCGACTATTAAACGCGAACCCCGAATTGAGGAACGCAAACTGGCTAGGTGATGAGCATCTCTTGAATTTTCTCGTGGTCGAAAATCATATTAAGGGCGTCAAGTTCTGTCTCGAAAACGGATTTGACGCGAAGCAACCCGATGGAGAACTCGGAGATACGCCGTTACACTCCGCCTGCAGATTGAATTATCCTGAAGTTGCCAAACTGCTGCTGGAATTCGGGGCCAACCCCAACGCGATATCGGATATTTACGACACGCCAATTCATTGCTGTGTTGGCGATGGAAATGCAAACATGATTGATCTGCTCATCACCCATGGCGCCGACCCGTACTACAAAACTGAATTGGGTAAAACGGTGTTCGACAACTGGCCAAATGACGCAGAAAAACAATCCAGGCTCACGGAGGTTCTGCACAAACACAACGTCCACCGCAAGGCGACGAAATAACGGTGATGCACGGAAGTTGCCGGCGTCGTCCGTTATTCGACTTGCCCCTTTCTGACCAATTACAACTCGTCGAGGACCGGGATCACATTGGCGATTCCAAGGAGTCTTTGCCGGTCCCCGATTGGCGGAAGAAGGAACTGGATCGCCACAAACACAACTTTGAGGCCAACCCAGGCTCCGGAATCGATTGGGAAGCCGCCAAGAATCAGATTCGACGCCGATACGATTACGGTTTACGCAATCTTCCATAGCGCACAAAACCCACGAAAGTGGCGAGAACGCCTGTCGTGAACCCAACGCGGCAATGAACAATTCGTTGGGGCGAACGGCGGTTGTGTTTTGTGGTGAGGCAACGCCATACGCTCCGCTGCAACGCCTTGTTATACCACACTGTTTCCGGATGAATGCTCCAGAAGTATGTCGATGATGTTTCTCGTTCTTTGGTGCCAGCTTGCCCAAGCCAAAGGCGAGTCTCCGTTCACATCCAGAATTCGGTTGGCGCCAGCATGAAGCAACACCTTGATCGTTTCGATTGACGCAAATGCCGCGGCGCGGTGAAGCGGGGTTTCGCCGCGTGTTCGAGCTTCTCGCCAAAAGTTGTAGGAAATGACACCGGGCTGCGTTTTCGCGTTGACGTCCGCGCCGTGGTCGATAAGCAGTTGCACGAGTTCGGTGCAGTTGTCAGCGCCGTCACCAGCAAGGGCGTGATGGAGTGGTGTTTCAAGGGATTCATCGCGACCACGATCCGCCTTCGCACCGTGTTTGAGCAGCAAGCGAACGCAGTCGAGTTGATTCACGTAGGCGAGACCAGCAAGAACCGACGATCCGTTTTCATTGTATTGAGCGTTCGGATTAGCGCCGTTGGACAGGAGATAATCAACCATCGGTGGATGAAACGAAAGGAGCGCGCCAGCACCATTTGCGTCGGGTGCGTTGATGTCAGCACCCGCGTCGATCAAGGACCGAACGGTATCGATGTCGCCGGCAGACGCCGCATGAAACAGGTTTGGGGGGAGGCGATGTCATTTGTGATTGCGTCGGCGGTTTAGTGGCATAACGTTGAGCGTAACCGGGCGGCGACGAACGACTTTGATTTCAAAAAGCCGCGCGGCCCACTGCTCCGTGTGCATCGATTTGTTAGCCATCTTCGTTGGACTCAAGCGATACCAACACAGCAAGGTTCACCACTACTGGTTGAGACTGAGCGATTTCAGAAGTCACCGGTTCTTTTGATACTTCAACACGGGTTAGCCCTTGTTGTATCAGTCGATGTAGTACCTTGCGACGTCCAAACGTTGTCCACGCCTTCATGTATGCAAGCTTGTCTTCCGTACTTGCCTTCGGGAATTCCTTACGGATGAAGATTAGACGGTCTTCGTCGAACTGTTGATCTTTTGCAAGTAATTCGCGGTATCCCAATGCCGCCGCACCAAGTGCCGTTACCCATGTCAATATGGGGTCAAGTTGCCCGAGAAATTCATGGATACCAGAGCCGCGACGTACACCATGAAGGAATATTGGCGCGGATGAATCGTATTTCCGTTGCGGGAAACACTCCAACTTGACATCGTGAAATGTGCCTTTGACGGTTTTGTAGATCGCCTCGTGATCGAACAGAGGCAAACGTGCGAGCGGTGAATCGAATGTGAGTCGAAGCAGATAGAGTTCGCTGTTCGAGACTTTGTCGATGTAGTCGCGACCGTCATCGAAGTCTCGCCAGATTGCATCAAGGTCGATACCCTTGCCCATCCAATACTGTTCGACGCTCATATTTCCTCTTGATGGCTAACGTCCGAGGTCACCGAGCAACGTAGGGTCCGCTGTGCGGACCGCTTCTTCTCATTGGGCGACTTCGGCTAATTCATTTCAACACGGTAAACATGGTTTGCAACGCCGAAGGGCAACCCTCGGTCCGCACAGTAACCCCCGGTCCGCATAGCGGACCCTACGTCGCTTCGCGTGGTGAATCGATCAGAGTTTCGTACGGGTTGGTCATGACGGTAGGATGGCGAACGTTTGAGGTAACCGGGTTGGCGGGCCAGCGGAGTTGACGTTGCCAAACCGTGAATTGTAGTCGAAGGAAACGAGTTTGAAAAACTGGACGATGAGCCATGAGCCAACTCCGGTTCACCGATTTGTTAACGGGCGCCCATTACGAGTCTACGTGCGCGCCACCAAAACCAACGTGAAATTGCCATTCAATGGATTGCAGGCGATCAGCGACTGACCGTTTTCCTCCGCGTTCGGAATTATACGGGATTCGCACCATTGAGCCGTCACGAATTTCACCGAGTCGACAATCTAGCCATTCGATCACGTCTACGTCGGAAGCGACCCGAAGTTGCACGTGATATGGTGTGAGTGTCTGGTCCGATATCAAAATGCAAAGCCCAACGATTTCGCCCTGACATTCGGCGGTCTTGATTGCGAGTTCGTGAAAGACGCCATCCAGACTTTCATGTTTCCAAAACGCATGCACTTCGCAGAGTACAGCAGGAAGGTAGAACTCAAGTGCCGATGTAACGGTGCTGAAGGCGTCAGATTGCGAAATGTCGGAACCGATAGCGACGTCGTCGCATGCCTTGCGAAGACCGCGAGCGAGTTGTTGTTCGAGAGAATGTGCGAACGTCTATGCCTCCCATGATGAATTGGAGCGAGAGTGACTGAGCCCGATAACGTTTGAGGTCACCGGGCCGCAGTGAACGATTTTGATTTCAACAAGCCGCTCGGCCCGCGGCTCCGTATGCACCGATTTGTTATTTGGAATTTCTGCGTTTGTACGTCATTCAGATTCAAACAGCGAGTCGATCCATTGCCGATCAACATCACTTAGCTCTGTCGTGCGATTCTCGGTATACGATTCAGATTCCCACAATGTGCCAGTATAGGAGAACGCCCGCAGCTTGGTGTCACCATCGTAGATTTCAATTGTTCGCTCGTCCAAGTCGCCCGGCAGTGTGTGCCAGTAGGGAGCCCACTTCGAATCTGTGTAAATACTTCGCAAGTGGTTGATCGTCTCAGGATTAGTGATTCTGATAGGAGCCGCGTCCTTCCGGCGCAGTACGATGGTGTCGGCGTTGTCGAGGTCTTTGACCCATTTGGGATCAGGGCGTGTGGAGATGGACCCACAGCCGAGAGAACCAATCATCAAACAAAGGGTCAAGAAACTGAACGATCGCGTTGTCAGCATCCGCTCTTCCAAATAACTTGGTTATCGACTGATCCGCGTATTCCCTGTAGGCGGCTGGATTGCAGCCTAACGCGCAGTGTGCGAATTGTTGAAACCACATGATACAACGTTAGAAAAGTGGATGTCAATCCAATTCACGCGTGATAGGCTGTTTCGGTCTAACGCACGTCAGGTGGCGGACTCTTCGGTTCAAAACGTGCGTGTAGATCATGGTCGGACGAGCGGCGGGTGAGAATTTACTAGCCGCAAACACACAGCGGACGACAAAGACCATAAAAACCGGCTCAAGCTCCGGAAACCTCAACAGCGATGTTGCGACGCGCACGGGTCGGCGTCACTCTTGCAGTTCTTGCCGCGTTTCTTGAACAATCTTGATGTATTGTCGCGATAGATCCTCAATGCGTTGGAAATCGCCTTGCTCCACGGCCGTGGCCTCCACCAGCGAAGTTCCCAAACCGAGCGCACAAGCGCCGGCGCGCAGATAGTCGGCTGCGGTGTTTAGGTTCACGCCGCCGGTGGGCATCAGTCGCACCTGAGGCAGCGGCCCATGAATCGCCTTGAGTAATTTGGGGCCGGAGACATCGGCGGGGAAAACCTTAACGATATCGGCGCCGGCTTGCCAAGCGGTGACAATCTCGGTGGGCGTGAGCGCGCCGGGAATGACCAGTTTGCCGTATCGTTTGCAGACCTCGATCACGCGGGGGTCGGTATTGGGCGAAACGATAAATTCGGCGCCCGCCAGGATGGCCGCCCGGGCCGATTCGGCGTCGAGAATGGTTCCCGCCCCCAACAGCGCCCGGCCCGCGATGCGGTCGGCCACTTGTTCCAACACGCGCAAGGGCCGGGGTATGGTAAAGGTGATCTCTAATACGTCGACGCCTCCGGCCAGCAGAGCCTCCGCGACATCGGCCAGGGCTTCGGTCCTAGAGGAGCGAATGACCGCCACAATTCCCAATTGGAGCACACGCTCCAGCGGGGTGGCGGGTTGGGTGGTGGAATCTGGCGGCATGAACGAGTGAACCTCCGTCGTGCGGAATGCGTATACTGGAGTAAAGATCAGACGTCGCCCCGGCCGGGAAGGCCAGCGCGGGCATGTCGGCCCAGCCTAGGGTCGGGCTCGCGCCTTGTCAATGAATCTTGTCAGCAATGAATCTTGTCGTCCGAGCAGCTTGTCATCTTTGAATCTTGCGACGTCCTTCAGCTTTTGCCGTGCCGTGCTCACTATACTTCACGCGGCTGGCAATGGCTCGTTTAACGGCAAGCCGAAGGCGGCTGTGTTTTGAGCCCACGCGTTCGGACAGAACAGAAAACACAGCCGCCTTCGGCTTGCCGTTAAACGAAAAAAGCGACATTTTCAGCCGCGTGCGGTATAACGAGAGTGTTGCCTGTCTGAAACGCTCTCCGTGGAGGGGTGCGGCAATTCGGCCGGGAGAAAAAACTCTTGAAATCCGCCCCCAGGCCGGTTGGCTTGGTTGAGTTTGACGGTTGGGTTTTCTGGACTCGGAACGCCCAATGTGCATAATATTCAGAAGTATGGGAGTTTGCCGGAAATTAGGATACGATCTTGTTCACACTCGAGTGGCCGCAGGTGTTGGATTTTCTGCGCACGCCGACAGCGCAGAGCATTCTGCTGGTGGCTGTGCTGCTGGTTATGATGGCGTCGTCGTTCTACGCGCTGCGAAGGTTGCGCGATCAAATCAATGAAGCCCCCTCAGCGGCCAGCGAACGGTTAACGAATTACCGAGAAATGCATCAGCGGGGTGACATTTCCGACTCAGAATACCGAACAATAAAAAGCCTCCTTGCGGAAGAGCTGCAAGAGGAGTTAAGCAACGCTGGTGACGCCGATTCCGACGAAGAAGCTTAATCGAACGTTGAGGCAAAAGTTGCCATCACGAACGAACGTATCGATTAGGAAAAGTGTCGCCAGGGGCCTGGGAGGCCTGGAATATTACAACCTATACCTCGGGCGGCCTGAATTTGCTTGTTGGCATTGCTAAGAGATCCTAACGCAACCCCTGTTTGGCGTTTCAAACGCGGAGTTTGATGCTAACCCACCAAGTTGTGTTAGAAGGTATAAAGTGCAAACACTTCAACTTCAGGCTGCGTAAAGTATAAACAAGATCAACACGCGATAGCTCGACAGCAGTGGTCAGGGACGCCCTCATCGACCCGGCGGCATGTGCGCCGTCAATGGGGTCAATCGAGCATACAACCGGGATTCGTCTCACCTCCGCCTCATCAAACGATTGGGTGTTTGGGCGGTGGAGCACGGAAAGGAAATACTTATGCCTTCTGGCAAAGATGGGAGCGGCGAGAGCCGCGCGGCCACGAAAAAGAACGCCTTCTGTTCGTTTTGCCGAAAGAGTTACCGCGATGTCGGACCGCTGGTCGAAGGGCCGGGCGATGTTTATATCTGTGGCGAATGCATTGAACTTTGCCAGTCGATTCTCGACCAGGAGCAACGCCGTCGCGGCTCCTCCAAGCAACTGTTCAACAAAATCCCCACGCCGCGAGAAATCGTCGCCGACCTGGACGAATACGTGATCGGCCAGGGCAGCGCCAAAAAAGTGTTGGCCGTCGCGGTTCACAATCATTACAAACGCTTGTCCCTTAATTGGGACGGCTGCGATGTGGAAATCGAAAAGTCCAACATCTTACTCGTCGGACCCACCGGCTCCGGCAAAACCCTGCTCGCCCGCACTTTGGCTCGCGTGCTGAATGTGCCCTTCGCCATCGGCGACGCCACCACCCTGACCGAAGCCGGTTACGTGGGCGAAGATGTTGAGAACTTGTTGCTCAAACTTTTGCACGCCGCCGATTTCGACCTCGAAGTCGCCCAGCGGGGTATTTTGTATATCGACGAAATCGATAAAATCGGCAAAACCTCGCAGAATGTCTCGATCACGCGAGACGTGTCTGGCGAAGGTGTCCAACAGGCGTTGCTGAAAATGCTCGAAGGCACGGTCGCCAATGTGCCGCCCCAAGGCGGGCGGAAACATCCTGAGCAGCAATACATCCAGATGGACACCAGCAATATTTTGTTCATCTGCGGCGGCACATTCGTCGGCGTGGACGACATCATCCGCAAGCGGCTGGGTAAAAAGACGATCGGCTTCGGCGGCGAAGCCGGCTTCCGCGACGAGCAAGACATGGCCGAACTGTTGCCGCAGGTCACGACCGACGACATTCTGGAATTCGGCCTGATTCCCGAACTGGTTGGCCGCTTGCCGGTGGCCTGCGCCCTGACGCCGCTCGATTCCGACGGCCTAGTTCGCGTGCTCACCGAGCCGAAGAACTCGCTCATCAAGCAGTACATGAGCCTGTTCGAAATGGAAGATAGCAAGCTCGACTTCACCCCGGAAGCCTTGCAATCGATCGCACGATTGGCGCTCAAAAAGAAAACGGGCGCCCGCGGCTTGCGGTCGATTCTGGAAAAATCCATGCTCGATATCATGTTTGAACTGCCCGACCAACCCACCGGCAGTCATTACTTGGTCAACGACGATGTCGTGGAAGGTCGGCAGTCGCTCTTCCCGATGCCGGAATCGAAAAGCGCCTAAAACGGCGCCATCGCGATAAAAATTGCCCTCCAGCCCGGCTGTGTCTTGCACGCAGCCGGGCTTTTTCCTTTGGCGGCGGCGGCTTCAATTCATGAGGCGCCGGCTTCTTCTCGGTGGTTTTGGCAGAGCACGTTCGTGATAACTTGTTTCTCAACAATGTTTTTTGGCGGTGGCCCGTTGTACCGCGCACGCTTGCGAAATGATACAATTCCTGGAGTGATCGCGAGTTAGATTTTGTGGTCTTGGTGCTCCGTGGTTACAGGTTACAAGGTTCGCCCCGTCAAAAAAATGCCCCACTCCCCGCCTCGCATCGCTGTTTTGGGATCGATCAATCTGGATCTTGTCATTCGTTGCGTTTCGATTCCACGGCCGGGCGAGACGCTGCTGGCGGAGGCGGCGGCTGAAGTCTGTGGCGGCAAGGGAGCGAATCAGGCGGTGGCCGCGGCACGCGCCGGGGGGAGCGTCACGATGATTGGCCGCGTGGGCGACGACGCCTTTGCCGGCCGCTTGGTGGCGAATCTGGAGCGGGAGAACATCGATTGCCAATGGGTGCGAACGACGTCGCGATGCGCCAGCGGGTTGGCGATTGTGTCGGTGGCGCAGACCGGCGAAAATGCGATCACCGTGGTTTCCGGCGCCAATGCTCGTTTGAGCGCGGCCGACGTCGCAGCCGCGCGAAACGTGATCACCGCCGCCGATGTGTTGCTGGTGCAATGGGAAGTTCCTCTCGACACCGTGCTGGCGGCGATGGATATCGCCCATGCGGCCGGCGTGCAGATCATTCTTGATCCCGCGCCAACGCCCAAGCAGCGCCCGGCGGCTCTGTTCGACGCGGCTCTGTTCGACGTCGACCTGATCTGTCCTAATGAATCGGAAGCGGCGGCGCTCACCGGCAGCGCGGTGGAAACGCGCGAACAAATCGAAGCCGCCGCCGCCGCGCTGCACCACAAAGGCGCCCGGCAGGTCGCGATCACGGTTGGCCGGCGCGGGGCTCTGTTATGGGCTGGCGAAAAATCGGCTTGGGTCGAACCGTTTTCAGTGACCGCCGTCGACACCACCGCCGCTGGCGACGCTTTCGCCGGCGCGTTGGCGGTTTTTTGGGCGGAGCAAGACGACCTCTTGGAGGCGGTCCGATTTGCGAACGCGGCCGGCGCGCTGGCGGCCTCTCGCCGGGGAGCGCAACCCAGCCTGGGCGCGCGCGGCGAGATCGAAACACTCTGGAGAACAAAAAAATGAAATACGCATCGCTACTATTGGCATTCGTTCTGCTCGGCTGTTCCGGCCCAGGCGACTCGCAATCAAGCACCGGTGGCGGCGCCTCCGGCGACGACACGCCTCGCATCGCCTTGGTGATGAAATCGCTGGCCAACGAATTTTTCTCGACCATGGCCGACGGCGCCAAGCAGCATCAAGCCGAACACGCCGACGACTACCGTTTGATTGTCAACGGCATTAAAGACGAACGCGATTTGAGCCGGCAAGTGGCCTTGGTCGAAGAGATGGTCGCGAGCGGCGTCGACGCCATCGTGATCGCGCCCGCCGATTCCAAAGCCCTGGCGCCCGCGCTCCGCAGGGCGATGCAAGCGGGCGTCGTGGTGGTCAATATCGATAACCGGCTCGATGCCGACGTCCTCCAGCGAGAAGCCATTGCCATTCCGTTCGTGGGGCCCGACAACAAAGCCGGCGCCAAAAAGGTGGGCGATTACCTAGCCTCAAAATTGACGAAAGGCGACGCCGTCGCGATGCTCGAAGGGCTGCGAACTTCGTTCAATGGCGCCCAACGCCGCGAAGGTTTTGAACAAGCGATGCGGGAAGCGGGCATCGTAATCGTGGCCAGCCAGTCGGCCGAATGGGAGATGAGCAAAGCCAACACCATCGCGGCCGCCATGCTCAGCGAACACCCTCAAATCAAGGCCATTCTCGCCGCCAACGACAGCATGGCCTTGGGCGCCATGGCGGCGGTTAAAAGTTCCGGCCGCGGCGGAGAAGTGCAGATCGTGGGGTTTGATAACATCTCGGCGATCAAAAGCGCCATTGGCGAGGGCAAGGTTCTGGCCACCGCCGACCAACACGGCGATATGCTGGCCGTTTATGGCATCGAAGCCGCTTTGGCCATGTTGGAGGATCCTGATCAAACGCCGGCCGATATCGAAACGCCCGTCGAGCTGATCACAGCCGAGACAACCCCCAAGTGAATCGCGACGCCAACCCATTGTTAGACGTCGCCGGCGCCACGAAGCGGTATGCCGTCACGGTGTTGGACCGCTGCAACTTGCAGGTTCGCGCGGGCGAAATTCACGCCTTGCTGGGCGCCAACGGCGCCGGCAAGAGCACGCTCTGCAAAATCATCGCCGGTTTACTCACGCCGAATGCGGGCCATATGACGTTGGCGGGCCAGCCGTACGCCCCCGCGAATAAACAGGCGGCCGAAGCGGCCGGCGTGCAAATCGTGCAACAGGAATTGAACCTCATTCCGACGCTCACCGTCGCGGAGAACCTGTTGTTGAATCGCCTGCCGGCCCGCGCCGGCGTGATCCGGCGCAAAGAGCTACACGCCCGCGCGCGGCGGGCGCTCGACCGGTTTGGGCTGAGCGATGTTCACACCGAAGCACTTGTCGGTTCGCTCGGAGTGGGCAGGCAACAGATGCTCGAAGTCGCCGCCGCGCTCGACCGCCCATGCAAGCTGCTGATTCTCGACGAACCCACCGCGGCGCTGAGCGCCGCGGAAACGAAAACTCTGTTCCAACTGCTGGAGCAACTCCGGCAACAAGGCGCGGGCATCATTTATATCAGCCATCGGTTGTCGGAAGTGGCGGCCTTGGCTGATCGCATCACCGTGTTGCGCGATGGCAAATACGTTTGCACGAGAAAAGCCAGCGAACTGAGCACCGAACAGATGGTCGACCTGATGAGTGGCGAATCTTCCCAGCAGGCGGCTCGGCAAATCGGGAACAATATTGCTGCTGCGGCATCTTCGGAGGAAGTGGCGTTGCGAGTCGAAGGCCTCTCGCGGGGCATTGTGCAAGACGTTTCTTTCACGCTCCATCGCGGCGAATGTGTGGGAGTTGCCGGTCTGGTGGGCGCGGGGAGAACCGAACTCCTGCGCGCCATTTACGGCGCCGACATCGCCGAAGCGGGCCGCGTGCATCTTGGAAACGATCCACGGCCGCATCGATTTCGGCATCCTGGCCAAGCAGTGGCGGCGGGCGTCGCGATGGTCACCGAAGACCGCAAGGAAAACGGCCTGTTGCTTTCGCAGTCGATCAAAATCAATACCACGCTCAGCGCGATGTGGAAACGGTTTTCGATCGGCGGGCTGATTCGCCAACGGGCGGAAGAACAGGCGGCTCGTTCGATGTGCGAATCGTTGGAGATACACAGCACGAGCATTTTGCAGACCGTCGGCGCGCTGAGCGGCGGCAACCAGCAGAAAGTGGCCGTCGGAAAATGGCTGGTCCGCGATGCCGACGTGTTTCTGTTCGATGAACCGACGCGGGGAATCGATGTCGCGGCCCGCCGCCGTATCTACCGTCTGTTTGAATCGCTGGCTCGCGCTGGCAAGGCGATGCTGGTCGTGAGCAGCGACCTGGAAGAACTGCTGGAAATATGCGACCGAATTATTGTTCTCTCGGCCGGCCGCGTGGCGGGAATATTCGAGCGAGACGATTGGTCGGCCGAAAAGATCATGCAGGCCGCCTTCTCGGGATACGTGGCCGCCCCGCCCCTTCAGGCAACCGCCCAAAAAACCGCCCGGAAAACTACTCGGCGGCGGCCATAAGCGAACAAAAATGAATCGTCACAAACTCACACAAATGTTGGTGCAATACGCCGGGCTGCTGATCGTGCTGGCGGTGCTGGTGGGCGTGTTCAGTTACGGCAGCGAACACTTCTTTCAGAAAAATACGTTCGTTTCGATCGCTAATCAAATTCCCGACCTCACGCTGGTGGCCGTCGGCATGACGCTGGTGCTGATCGTGGGCGGCATCGATTTATCGGTGGGTTCGGTGTTGGCGTTGTCGTCGGCGGTGCTGGGCGTCTTGATGGTCCAATATGGCTGGCCGCTCTGGGGCGCAATTCCTCTTTGCCTGCTGGCCGCCGCCGCTTGTGGACTGTTCAACGGAATGGTTTCGATCGGGTTCGGCATTCCGTCGTTCATTGTCACGCTGGGCATGCTGGAAATTGCCCGGGGGGCGACGAAAGTCGTCACCGATTCGCAGTTGATCTACATCGGGTCGGCGGTGGAGCCGATCGGCGAACCGTTGCCCGGCGTGCTACTTTCACCGGCTTTTTTACTGGCGGTGGCGGCGGTTATCGTCGGCCAATTCCTGCTGACCTGCACCGTATTTGGCAGGTACTGCGTGGCGATCGGGACCAACGCCGAAGCGGTGCGGATGTCGGGAATTCGCTCGGCTCCGTATTCGATCAGTGTGTTCGTGATCAGCGGCGTTCTTTGTGGGCTGGCCGGGCTGGCCCACGCTTCGCGGCTTTCCAGCGCCGACCCGAACGCAGCTATTGGCATTGAACTCTCCGCGATTGCGGCCTGCGTGATTGGCGGCACAAGCTTAATGGGCGGCCGCGGCAGCGTGGTCAGCTCCTTCATCGGCGTGCTGATTATCGCCGTGTTACAAACGGGCTTGGCGCAGTTGGGCGTGTCGGATGCTCAAAAACAGATCATCACCGGCAGCGTGATCGTGATCGCGGTGATCGTCGACGCCCTCCGCAGCCGCTGGGTGAACGAACATTGACGAAAGGGAACATTCACACCACGCTGCATCGCACACTCCAACCGTGCGGACCAAAGGCAGACACGCTACGGCGCCACGACTTCGCCCAGTGAACGCAGCGATTCAAACGTATAAATGCCGGTGTCGTGCCCGTCGCTGAATTCGATGCTGTAGGCGTACGCCCCCACCGGCTTCATGCTTTTTATGGTCAGCGGCGCGGCTTCTCGCGGGTCGATCACTTGCAACAGCGGCGGCGCTTCCGGCTCCGCTTTGCGTTGCTCCCGGCAGGTGGCGCAGGGGCATTGTTTGCGAAGCTCCGAGATGGCGTAGCAGCGCACCTGGCCATCGGTCCAGACGATGCGAAGTTCGCTTTCGGCGCTGCGTTCTAGTTTGGTTGGAATCGCGTTCATTAGAAAATCGGCTCCTTTGCCAATACGGCCAACAGCCGGTCGACCTCTTCTTCGGTGTTGTAGTGGGCTAGGCCGATACGCAACATGCCCTCCGGCTCCAACTCCAGCGCCTCGGAAAATTGCAAGGCGTAAAAATTTCCCGGCCAGGTGAAGATGCCGTGTTCGTCGAGCAACGTGGCGAGTTTCTGGGGTGAATAATGAGCATGCGTGATCGAAACGGTGGGGCAACGTTGGTCGAATTTTTCAGGGTCGGTTATGCCCAGCACGCGAACGTCGGGCAGCTTGGCCAGCCCCGCCAACAGACGACCGACGAGTTTTTTCTCGTACGGCGCAATAGCTTCAAAAGCCGCTTCGAGCGCCGCCCGACGCCCCAACTTCGGCCTATCGGCTGCTGTTCTGCCGACATCGGCCAGATATTCCACGGCCTGGCGAGCTGCGGCAATCGCTTCGTGGCTCTGTGTTCCGGTCATCCATTTTCCAGGCGGATGCGCCGGCGCCGGCCGCAATTTATAGGCTGCGAGTTTTTCCAATAAGTAGAGCCGACCCCAGAGAACGCCCAGATGCGGTCCAAAAAATTTGTAGGGAGAGCAGGCTAGAAAATCGCACTCCAGCGTGGCCACGTCGATCAAGGCGTGCGGCGCGTAATGCACGGCATCGAGAAAAACAAGCGCGCCGGCGTCGTGCGCCCAGTCCACGATTTCCGCCACGCGGTTGATGGAGCCGCTGGCGTTGGAGGCGCAACCGACCGCCACGAGCCGCGTTTTGTTGTTGATCAGCGAATGCAGATGTTCATGATCGAGCGTGCAATCTTGGGTGTGCATGCGCGCTTGGCGGATGGTGGCGCCGGCGTCGCGAGCGGCCAACACCCAGGGTGAAATGTTGGCGTCGTGGTCGAGCTGCGTGACAACAACTTCATCGCCGGCGCTCCAGGTTCGCGCCAGCGCGCGAGAGAGCGCGAAGGTGAGCGTGGTCATGTTGGGGCCGAACACAATTTCTTTTGGGTTCTCGGCGCCCAGAAAATCGGCGAAGGCGGCATGCGCTTCAGCCAGCAGCGCATCGCTTTCGCGGCTGGTGGTGAAGCCTCCGCCGCAATTGGCGTTGCACGTCGAGAGATACGCCACCATGGCGTCAATCACGCGGGTGGGCGTTTGCGTTCCGGCGGGGCCATCGAAATAAACGGCGGGGCGTCCGTTGATCTGACGCGAAAGAGCCGGAAACTGACGCCGACACGCATCAACCTGCTGGGTGCTGAGCATTAGCGATTGTCCACGAAACGTTTGCCCTTGCCTTCAAAGCGGGGCAGCGAGCCGAGCGGAACACAATTCACGTCGATGCGGAGGCCCAGCCGCAGCTCCAGTTCCTGCGCGATGCGCGGCGAAGATTCAAGCCGATCTTCCACCTCGATATGCAGTTCGTCCATCTCGCCGTCCTTGCTGGCCGTCATGCGAAATTCCACGATTTCAGGAAAGCCTCGCAGTATATGTTCGATCGAACCCGGGAAAATATTCACGCCCCGCACGATCAGCATGTCGTCGACCCGGCCCAGCACGCCGCCCTCCAGAAACACATACCGATTCGGCCCTGGCTTGCTCCACACCGGCCGCACCAAATCTCCGGTTCGGTAGCGAATCACGGGGCTGCCGAGTCGCCCCAGCGAGGTCAAGACAAGTTCGGCGGCTTCGCCTTCGGCCGCCGGTTTTCCTGTTTCCACGGAAAGAAACTCCGCCAAGAATTCGCTCTCGACAATATGTAGACCGGTTCCTTCGGCGTCGGGATAACCCCAAGGGCCGACTTCCGAGGCGCCGGCATGGTCGATCACGCGGGCGTCCCAGGCTTCTTCAATACGCTTGCGAATAGACGACGTCGAGCCGCCCGGCTCCCCCGCCACGATAATACGGCTGACCGACATGGCCGCCAGATTGATTTGGTTTTCCTCCGCCGCTTCAACCATGTGCAAGGCGTACGTGGGCGTGCAGAACAGGACCGTCGTGTGCGAAGCCGCGATCAAATCGAGACGCGCCACCGTTGTCAGCCCGCCGCCCGGTATCACCAAGGCGCCGCGTGAAACAGCGGCCGCGTGGGCCGACCAAAAACCGATAAACGGCCCATAGGAAAAAGCCATCATGGCCCGATCCGAGGGAGCGAATTCGGCCACGTCGAGCACATGCTGCCAGACGTCGACCCACCATTGCCAATCGTCGGCGGAATCGAGCACGACCAACGGCCGCCCGCGCGTACCGGAGGTGCGATGAAAATGGGTGTAGTGGTCTGGCGGGAAGGTCAGGTTCGCGGCAAACTCGCCTTTCCGCCGACTACTCAATTCATCTTTATAAGTGAAGGGCCACTGGGAAAACTCCTCCAGCGAAGCCAGCGGCCATTTGCACCCAGCCAGTTTCTCGGCGTAAAAATGGTTTTCCGGCAAGATGCCGCCCAGCAACGTATTCAGCTTCCGTAGCTGGTGCTCAGCCATGGCTTCCGCGTCGAGGCTTTCGAGGCGGCGGCGTTGTTCAAAACTGATGTGCGTCATACCCGTCATGATACGCGCAGGCGCCGCCCCAGCATAGCCACCGCCCTCCGCTCAAGCCTTTTCAACCGCACGCGGTAGCGCCTCACTCTTCGGGAACGTACACCACCTCGCCCGTTTTGAGGCGGTACGCGGTGCCGAGTTTTTCGCCTTCGCCGCCGAGGGTCTGTTTGGTCATTTGGTAGTGTTCCAGCTTCTTGCCCTTGCGGCGGATGATCTCCATGTTCGGCTTGCCAGGATTCTTCAAGACGGTAACATCGTCTTGCCCGGTGAGTAGCTCCGGCAATTGAAAGCGGGCCACCAAGGCCAGCAGGAGCGCCACGGCAAAAACCATCGCCACATCGAACAAGTTGGCCACACCGGCAAGCGGGTCGTCGTCTTGACCGGCCAGCAGACGCTTATGCGCGGAGAGCTTCGTGTTGCGGTTGCGAGTTGCCCGAGGCATCGGTCTGTGCTCCTTCCGTTGCATGTAAACATTGGTAAACATACTCGATGTCGGCCAAATCTCGCGAGTACCATTGCCGCCGCACCAACCACAGGCCGTAACAAATTCCGCCCACGAACAGCCCCAATACCGTGGTGCTGAACGCCATCACCAGGTGGCGGGCCATGTCTTGAATGTTGCCGGTGGAGAGGCCGATGAGCGCGGGTCCCAACGGAATGAGCGTGCCCATCAGCCCCAGCATCGGTCCGACGCGCAAGCCGAGGCTCATCCTTGCCAGCCGACCGGCGGCTTCTATTTCCAAATCGGAAACCAGCTTGCCCAAATGCAATTCATTATATTGGATTTCGCGACCGCTGGCGGAGAAAGAACCGAGCAATCCTGAATAGGCATCTTGTTGGAAAAATGCGGCCACGGTCGCTTCTACGGGCGGCCCGGTTGGCTGGTGAAGATCTTTCAGGAATGATTTCCAAGCGGCGCTCTGTTTGTGGCGTTCCCGCATTTCGCGCACGAACCCGCCGACTTCCAGCAATACCCAGGCCACGAACCCCAGCAATACAGCAATCACCGGGACCAACAGCGCGGTCGAAAGAAAGAAGAGGATTTCTACAAGTGATTCCATCAGTGTGTTTCCCGTTTTCGCCGCTAGAGTCGCGGTGAGCCGCGTCGGAACCGATAACCGAGCAAGATCAAACCCAGGCAAGCAACCGCCAACACGATGCCCAGCAGCCGCCACGTTTGCGGAGCTTCCGGCTGCGTCGGCAAAGACGATTTCGGCGCCAATTCGCGGCCCGTAACGACTTCCGTAACAGGTGCTTCGGCAGTGGGCGTTTCTACAGGTTTCGATTCGCTGACTTCCGTTTTTGGTACAGGCGGCGAAGCGGACGCCGTGGCTGTTGCTGTCGACGCCTCTTTTGCCTTGGCTTGAAATTCGGCCAGCAGCGTGTCTAGCTCTCGGCTGCCGGGGGCGCTGAGAACTTGCGAGACGAACGCCTCCAACTTTTTGTTGCCGCCGCCGCGAAGTCCGCCGCCTTCGCCGTGCCGCGCGACCGAGCGGGCGTACTCCGTGGCGATTTCGCGGAGCGTGGCTTCGCTTGGCTCCCAGTAGCCCTTGCGAACGGTTTCCAGAAGAATTTCCGTAATCTCTTGAAAGGCGAATGGGTTCTCCGCTTCGAACCATTCGCGAATGTTGAGGTTGCGTTTGTCGCGAATATAAATGTCGACAATCTCCTCCCAGATGTCGTCCGACACGCTGCCTTCGCGCATGATCTTCCAGCCCATCGTGTTCGACACATGCACGGCAACTTGATCGGCGCCGGCGTACCCTTCTTTCATCATGCCTTCGATCCATTTGCGGTTGAACAGCCGCACGCGGTAGTCTTTCCGCAGGGCGTCTTCCGCTCTGACCATCGCGGCTTGGTCGGGGTCGCGAACGTCGGAGAGGAACCACTCCGGCTCCTTGCCGGTGAGATGTTTGATCGCCAACGAGAGGCTGCCGCCCTTGTACCAGGTGTATTTATTGGAGAGGGGGCTGCGGGTGCGGTCCGACCAACTGCGCAGCAATACGTCGGTTCCTTGAATGTGGCGGTTGTAAGTTTCCGGGGCGTCTTCCCCCCAAATACCTTCGGTGTAAACGTGCCGGGAGAAGCCGAGATACGTGCTCATCAACTCTTCGCGGCTATCCCATTCGCCGGATTTCTCCACCAGATAATAATACCCAGCACTGCCGAACTGCCCCGGCGGACCGCCGAAGATGCGGGCTTGCGAAAGCGCGGCGGCCTTTTCCGAGTCGACGCCCTGTTTCTCTAGTTCCGCTCTAACACGCACACTGTTCTCATAAACAAGGTTCCCCTCTTCCTGATGGGCCGCAACCAAACGCACCGCTTTGTCGAGCAGCCGCATGCGCGTTGGCAGCATATCGCGATAATAACCGAGCGACGAAATGAAAACATCGATTCTGGGCCGCGCAAGTTCGGCTGCGGGAATCAGCTCCAAATCGGCCACCAAGTTTCGCGCATCCCACACCGGTCGGACACCCATCAGGTACAGAATTTGCGATTCCATCACGCCGTAATCTTGAAACGTGGCGAAGGAGTTTAACGTGAAGGCGACTTTTCGCGGGTAATGGCCTTGGGCTTCCAACTGCCCGGCCAGCAGTTGGTCGACCAGTTGCTTGCCGATTTCCCACGATGGCCGCGTGGGAACTTCCTCAGGATTCATCACATACATGTTGCGGCCGGTGGGCACGACGGCGGGGTTGCGGTCGGGACTGTTGCCCGGCCCCGGCGAGATAAACTTTCCGTCGAGCGCCGCTAAGAGATTGTCGACTTCGTTGTGCGTGCGAGCGAAATCGTCTTTCAATCGCTCGGCCAGTTCGATGCCTTTTTTTACCGTGTCGGGAAGTTCCTCTTCTGAAAACTCTCCGCCGACCGACCGAATGGCGTCTTCGCCGGTGAACCCTTGCCGCACCACCAGCGAGATAATTTCCTCCGCCTTTCGCCGCAAGTATTTTTGCCGATCACCGGGATTGAGCGCCTCTTCCGCCAGCACTTCAATCACTTCGCCCAGCCCATCGCGAAACTGCTTGCGGAGGCAGGTCACGATCCAAGGAATGAGCAAGTCGTCGCGCGGGGGTTCGCCGAACACGTGCAGACTAACCGGCGTGGTTTCATTGTGAATATCATGCAAATACTCCAACACCTGTTCGACTTCCGCCGGTGTTAGCAGCCGCCCTTCGGCGAGGCTCCCATCAGAAAGGTTGATGTGCAAATCTTGCTCCAGTTTCGCCTCTCGAAATTGCTTCGTGATCGACTCCCGAAATTTTTTCTTCAGCGCCCCGGTTTCCAGCACCACCCATTTGTCGATGTCGTTATGCAGGTTCAGTAGTTCGTCGGAGAGTTCCGCATTGACCGACGGCGGCACAAGATGATCGATCAACACGGCGTACGCGCGGCGGCGGTCCGGCGA
The DNA here is from genome assembly GCA_003233175.1 of Planctomycetaceae bacterium. Classification (GTDB taxonomy): domain Bacteria; phylum Planctomycetota; class Planctomycetia; order Pirellulales; family Pirellulaceae; genus SZUA-33. The sequence continues at coordinate 32,778 of QIKY01000257.1, forward strand.
CGATTCGCCTAGATTGTTGATGATCCAGGGGTTGATGTTGGGCGTGGTCCCCATCACGACATCAGGCCAATCGGCTTGCGACAGGCCAACCCCTTTGCCCGGCAGCATGAACTCCGTGCCGTGCGTGCCGAAATGGATCATGGCGTTAGCCTGAAACGATTCTTGCAGCCAGAAGTACGTGGCTAAATAATTGTGCGGAGGCGGCACGAGCTTGTCATGAACGAGCGATGTATCGTGTGCTTCGCCGCGCAACGGCTGCGGCAGGAGAATCACATTGCCCAGTTTGATACGGGGAACGACGATGAACTGCTGGCCGTCGTTTTCCCAAACCAAAAATTTTCCCGGCGGCGGCCCCCAACGCTTGATCAGCGCCTGCTGTTGTTTTTCGGGAACTTTCGCTTCAAACCACGTTTTGTATTGCTCGGCGGGAATCAAAACGGCATCACCGCTACGAGCGAGTTGATCTAATACGCCCGGCGCCCAGATGCCGATTTGTCGGCCGCGCTGCATCATCCAGCCGACCAGTTGATCTTCGTCGGCGGGCGTGCGCGGCATCGCGTAACCGGCCTTTTGCATACGCCCTAGCACGTTGACCAAGCTGCGCGGTCCGTTCATGAACATGCCGGTGGCGCTGCCCCGCATCAGTTCCGCCTTGCCCATTTCGCGGTCGTAATAGACGAAGGCAATTTTTTTATCGCGGTTCGGAGTGCGGGCCAGTTGCATCCAGGCGATTGCGCGGCCGACTAAATGTTCGATGCGTTCTGCAATTGGCGTGAACGCTTCGGAACTCCCGCCGCCGGCGGTTGTGCCGGCGCCGATTTGCGGCTCAATGGCGCCGCGCAGTTCCTGGCCGATCACATGAAAGGCCATTTCACTGGACGAGATGCCTTGCAGGTTCGTTTGCCAGTCAGCGATTGATTGCTGGCGAAAGAAAATCGAATGCAAATGCGGCACGCCGAGCTTCTCCCGGAACGACGTCCTTTCGCGGCTGTGGCAGGTGTGAATGACGGCCAGCGGCTTGAACTCCAGCAGGCTTTGTTCGTAGGCCGATCCAAGATCGATCATGGCCACAGCCAGCACGCCCTGCTTTTCGAAGGCGCGAACGAGCGCCTCCACGACTTTCGGCTGTTGGAAGATCAGGTGTGTCGAATGCACCGCGATGACAACGCGGGGCGCGTCTTTAATCGGCTGGCCATTCGTCAGCTTTCGCTCGCGCGCCCAGCGCAGGAATTGCCCGCTGTTTTCGAACAGACCTTCGTGGTCGGGGTGAAACAACCCGCCGAGGCGCTCGCTTTCCACCGGCGGCAAAATGTTGCCGGGACGCTTCAAGTGTGTCACGTTGATATAGATCAGCATCCGCCGGAGATTCTCCGGCGAGGAGCCGTAATAGGCTTTCAATTTTGGATCGCTCTGGATGACGCCCTGTTTGGTCAGTTCCGGCAGATGGCGCTCGGCCAACCCTGAAATCGAGAAGATTTGTAAGTCGGGGTTGCGTTTTTTGGCGGCGACGATCAAGCGGCGATAATGCTCTCGGTCTTCTCCGCGAAGGTGTTGCAAGAAAACAGCCCGATACGCCGAAAGGTCGACTTGCTCATTCGCAATCGCTGCGTCTTGAAGATACTCCAGTTGCAAACCCAATTCGGGTTCGAACCGCTGGAGAACTTCAAAGATGCCGCCGTGCAGACCCACAAAGGCGATGCGGTTGGCGGGCGCAGCAGCGGCGTCGCCGATTTGTTTTTGCGCCTGCACGGGTGGGCACAGCACGCAGCACAGGAGCAAGCCAACCGCAAACCGGCAAAAGGTATTCCCGAATTTCGGTTGCCGTATTAAAAGCCCGGCATTTTGAAAATGCCGGGCTTTTTTATGCAACCACCCGTTCCCGGCTTCGTCTTTCAGGTGATGTCTTGGCGCGGAACGCCGCTCACGATCAGAATTGCCCGACAACTTCGCCTCCCCTCTTGGTGCCCAACGCCCTGATGATGATGAGATCGATCGTGTCTGGAATATACTGAACCGAACCATCGCACAGAGTGAAAACGGCGCCGCCGACGTGCGCGCTGCGGGCGGCGAAATTGGTGCAGCCATTATTCGGGGCCTTGCAATCGAACCGGCCATCGTTTGGCGCCCGATCAGTGCTGAACATGTTGTGTTGGGGATGTCCGCCAAACCAAACGGTGGCGCGGTCGGAGGCGTTGGGCGTCAGACCCTGGCAGGTGTTGATGTTTTGGGCGTCGGCGCCGACGCCGCCTCCCCGGCGGCCGAAGATGTAGTTGTCTTGCAGGGTGCCGGGGTCGAGATCGCCCTTGAGCGTTTCTCCGAGTGCGATGGTATTCGACGTGCCATCGGTAATTTCCGCGAAACGCGTCCAGGTATCGTGGCCGAACACTCCGATGCAAGATTTCCCCCGGCAGCGGCAGCTTGTTCCCTGGTTGGCCAGGTAGTTGGTTGGCCCCCAGGTCGCGGTGGCCACTCGGCTGACAGGATCGCTAGGACAAATAAACGCGCTGATATCGGCGCCGCCCGCGGCAAAAAAGGCGGGGTTGCCGGTGGCTGAGCCGTTGGGATTGGGGCTGCTCGTGCTGGGGCCGATTTTGGTGAAATCGATCAATTCGTAGACCGGCGTCTGTTCGATGTAGGGCAGCAGGTAAGTCGACCAGGCGATCTGGTGCCGGTAAGCGCGGCCGGTGGTTCCGGTGTCGAGATGCCCGGCGGGAAACATATTATGGGCGCCATGATAGTTGTGCAGGGCCAAGCCGAGCTGTTTCATATTGTTGTGGCACTGCATCCGCCGCGCTGCGCCACGAGCCGCCTGCACGGCTGGCAGCAACATGGCAACCAAAATCCCGATGATCGCAATCACGACGAGCAATTCGACCAGCGTAAAACCACGGTGTTTTCGCATGAAACATTCATTCCCTTCAACGGATGTGTGTTCAATCCGCATCGATGTGCGGGCAAACGATTGCCTTTGCTACTGTTCGGCGATCCATTTCTTGAGATCGGCCGCACATTTTTCATCGCAAACGATGTACTCAACTCCCTCGACGGTAACGAGATTCTCTTCGCTCACGTCGTCAATCTTTTTGTTGCATTGCACACAAACGCCCGGCCGCCCTACCGGGCTGCTGACCTTCGCTTCCAACGCGGGTGCGTGTTCGCCGCAGCCGCTCAGCAAAAACGCCAACATCGCACTACCCAACAGCACTGTCGCCCGCCGCAAGATCGTACGATGTTGAAACGTATTTTGCATAAATGTATTTTGCCTATTTGCAGCTCTCGATTGTTTCTTAGGAGCGTTCGAGAAACAATTGTCCTGTAGTCGTCTTCGGCTTGCCGTTCAACGAACCGCCGTTCAACGAACCATTGCCACCGACGCGCCGTATACAATAATCGAGCCTTGCCAAGGGAGGCTCCTCCATATTTGCCCTCAAACCAAGGGGGGGAGCTAAAGGGCGTCGTCTCGAACAAGCGCCCCCCGCTTACCCCCCTTGGCTAGAGGAAAAATGTATTCGCCGCGCTCTTAGTGCAAACGCCAGGCCAAATCGGGCGCCTCTTCGTTGACGCTGGTATTATCGGTTCGAGCAACCTCTTGCCCGCGCGACTCCCGGCGGCCTGGCGGTTTTTTCGCCGCGCCGGCGAAAATTTCGCCGGCCGGCGCAAACGCGAAAATATTTTGGTGCAGAGCTCCGCTCAAATATAACAGACGCTGGCTATGCCAACTGAAACGATCGCGTCCGCCGCCGACGGCTAAACCAGATCGGCTCGCTTTGGTCACTCTGGCCGCTCCGCCGGACGATAAAAGATGAAGCTGGCGCCGCCATTTTCGCTGGGAATCGCTGCCTCTCTCCTCGCAAACACGCGCAAAAACGGCCTGTGCGAGCCGCTTATGCGCGATATGATGGTAATAATGATCGATCGTATTCAAGTATTCTGTTTTGTCGCCAGCTATGGCGTAGCCCTCCTTTTGGAGGGCGGGCGGGTTTTTACGCGATTCAAGCCGCCGGCGGCGGCAACCCTCGTTTTCTCCATCGCCGGGTTTCTCGCGCAAACATTATTCCTGGTTGCCGAAGCAAGACGCTCGGCCTTGCATGGATTGCCGATCTCGGACTGGCGCGATTGGTGTTTGCTCACTGCCTGGATTTTGGCGGCGGTTTATATCGCGGCTTCCTGGAGTCGACCAAAAGCCGCCTTGGGGCTTTTTCTTTTGCCCTTGGTGCTGGCAATCATCGCGGTCGGCAACGCTTTCAAGGGGGTCGCTGGTCCGTTCCCTCGGGAAGAAGCCCCCTTTCGTTGGGAAATCGTGCATGGACTTTCGCTCTCGCTGGGAACGGTCGTTGTGACGCTCGGCTTCGCGGCGGGCGTTATGTATTTGATCCAGTCGTACCGCCTCAAACGCCATTTGTCGACCACGGCGGGCGTGCCATTGCCGAGTTTGGAGTGGTTGCAGAGGATCAACGAAGGCTCGTTCATTTACTCCTCATTGCTTTTGTTGGGCGGTTTGGTTTCGGGCGTGGTGCTTAACGGGATTCGCCACGCCAATCAAACCGACGCCGTTCCCTGGACCGACCCCGTGGTGTGGACATCGGGCGTCCTTTTTTTATGGCTGCTGGCGGCGGTCGTGTTCAATTTTGTTTACCAACCAGCCAGAATCGGCAGGAAGGTTGCTTACCTCACGGTGGCGAGTTTTCTGTTTTTGAGTTTGGAATTATCGATCGTGCTTCTCGCACCTTCGCAACACGCCACGATGCGCAGCAAAACACGGAATGACCGGCCGGACATACGGGGTTCGTCCGCCGTGGCCGATGTTTGCCTAACGGAGCAGTCGCAGCGCTTCAAACGGGCGCCGCGCAAGGTTTATCTAGACGCGTCTCCCAGCCAGGAGGCGACACGACCATGAAGTTGCAAATTGTCGGCTGTAGCCATCATCAATCTTCGCTGGAGGTCAGGGAGCAACTTGCTTTCAGCCCCGATCAGGCCCGCTTGGCGTTAGGGCGGTTGCGGGAATTGTATCCTCGGTCGGAGGTGGTGTTGCTCTCCACTTGTAACCGCATGGAGCTATATACGGCGTCGGACGATCCTCGGTTGTGTCCTAGTCATCGAGAAGTCGTGAACTTTTTGGCCGAATTTCATGGCCTGGATCCTGTCGGCATTTTTGAAGACCTCTTCGAGCATTCGGGTGAAGACGCAGTTCGACATTTGTTCACCGTGGCGGCCAGTCTGGATAGCATGGTGGTGGGCGAGGGGCAAATTCTTTCGCAGGTCAAGCAGGCCTACGATTTGGCGAAGTCGGGCAATACGACGGGTCCTTTAACGCACGCCGTGTTTCAAGCCGCGATTCGCGTGGCCAAGAGCGTGGCTCGCGATACCGCGATCCAGCAGAAGCGGGTGAGTATTCCCAGCGTGGCGGTGGCCGATTTCGCCAGCGGCGTGTTCGACTCCTACCACGACAAAAACGTGTTGGTGGTGGGCGCCGGCGAAATGGCCGAGGAAACGCTTACGTATCTGGTGGCCGAAGGCGCACGTCATATTCACGTGGTGAATCGAAGTTTCAATCGGGCCGAGAAACTGGCCGAACAGTTTTCGGCGCGCGCCGCGCCTTGGGAGGAGTTATCGTCGTTGTTGGAGCGGGCTGATATTATCGTCAGCACCACCGGCGCGACAGCGCCCGTGATTACGCTCGAATCGTTCCAGGCAATTGAGCGCCAGCGGGCGCAGCGGAACTTGGTGCTGTTCGACCTTGCCGTTCCGCGAGATGTCGAACCGGAAGTCGGCGACTGCTTGGGCGTCTACCTCTACACGATCGACGACTTGCAACAAACCTGCGAGGCGAATCGTAAAGCCCGAGAGAAGGAGTGGCCCAAGGCGGAAAAAATCATCGAAGATGAAACCACCCGTTTCATGACCGATTTGAATCACCGCGCCACCGGCCCCACCATCAGACGGCTTCGCTCGCAAGCCGATGATATCAAGAACGAAGAGTTGACTCGCCTGCTCAACAAACTGGCCGATCTTGACGACCGCTCGCAAAACGAAATTCGGCGTTCGTTCGACCGCCTTGTCAATAAAATGTTGCACCCGCCCTTGGAAACACTGCGCGACGCCGCCAAGGAAGGCCCGCCGCACGGCCTCTTGGAAGCCCTCCGCGACCTCTTCAAAATCCACTAGCCCTTAATCAAGCGAGGCTTGCGCGGAAAATGATTTAATACCTTCTAACACAACTTGGTAGGTCAGCATCAAACTCCGTGTTTGAAACGCCAAACAGGTGTTATGTTAGGAGCTCTAAGAAACTCGAAACCCACGGTGAACTTCCCCAGTATTAGTTGGCGGCGTCAAAATGGCCACCACCACTTCCGAACACTTTCTTTCCGTTTTGCCGAGCTCTTTTCGAATCGCGGAGCGTTTTCCGTGTTAATCTTCTCATTCGTCAAGACCACCGGGCCGTCGTCGGTCATTAGGACCGTGTCCTTCCACTCAGCTGATAGCGAACCGTCGTGTGTACGAACCGTCCACTCGTTCTTTTCCAAAGTTATGCGGCGATTACCAGCGGTAAGAATCGGCTCGATTGCAAAGCAACTTCCGGTCGGCAAAAGAACAGATTCGTTTCGACGCCAGGGGAAGCCCGGAACACTAGGCTCCTGATGAAGCTCCCTACCAATTCCATGACCAACGTACTCACGAACCACCCCACACCCGGCGTCGCTCGCTAAGTTAGCAATCGCCTCGCTGACGCGATTCACGGAGCAGCCTGGAGAAAGGTTGTCGATGGCCGCTCTAAAGCATTGCTCTGCAAGCCCCGCAATCTGGTTGGCCGATTCCGAAACAGCAGGCATCCTGAACGTTCGCGCGCACGATGAATGCCAACCGTCGACAAGCACGGCCAGTGAAATCTTGACGAGATTCCCATCACTGATAACACAGTTCGACGGAATACCATGCACGACTTCGTCATCGAGTGAAATGCAAGTGCTGGTAGGGAACCCATTGAGGTGCAACATTGGTGGACGGCAGCCATGGTCTAACATGAAGTCATGCACGAGAGTGTCGATTTCTCTCGTCGTTCGCCCCGGCACAACGTGAGGGCGAATGAACCGCGTCACTTCGGCAGCGAACGCACCCGCAATGCGCAGACCCTCCTGCTGCTCCCTATTGTGAATCGGAATACGGTTTGGAGGCATGGCCGTTGGAAGACTAGCGAGTGTACCGTCGGTTGCCGTCACCGGCGAGTCTTAAATTGTATCAGCTTTGGTCCCGCGACAGGCGTCGGCTCCCCTGCATCGGTGTGAAACACCTGAGCAGCGTAGGTCGATGAAGCCGACGAGTCTTAACGCAACTTGTCTCAGTTGCTGGCCGCCTGCGGAGACGGGCTTCGATTCGACAGCAACATCATTAATCGCAGGCGTCTCCGGTCAACTGCGGCCTGTGGCTAGGCACCCACTCAGCACGCCGCTTTGCTCAATTCTTGCAGCCATCTTTATCGCAAGTGACTTTCTCTGATGTGTTCACCCAATGGCCAGGATTTTCGTTTGTATCGAATCCGCAACCCGTTTTTCCGCCTTTGCTACCTTTGTGAACGATACCAGTAGGAGTGTGCTTCACGGCCATGTTAAATTCTCCTTAAAGCTCCTAACATAACCCCTGTTTGGCGTTTCAAACACGGAGTTTAATGCTGACCTACCAAGTTGTGTTAGAAGGTATTAACAGTGAGGGGATTTATGCTGTGCCCAACTTGCTGTTAGACGAGCAAGCAGTTCGTCGATTCTAGCCGATGGCCACAGACTAATCCGCTGGCCATCCTTATCGAACAGCGCGACCCGCTTCTTCGTCCCCGGCATCGTGTAGTACCAGCTATCGGTCTGCTTCCAATGCCAGGCTGCCCCATGCGATTGCCTTCGTACTTTTCGTTCACGCCCCATGAAACTACTCCTTTTGTCTGCGTTGCCACCGGCGCTGCCGCAGATTGACCCGTCGATGCAGGCAGTCGATACTGGGAGGGTCGCAATCTCGACTCAATGGCCAACCGCCCCGTTCTTCCAAGGACCTCGAATGCCAACGCGAAACCAACACCAACGTCCAGACCCCTCTCATTTACTAGGTGATTTGCTACATGGAATTACTACACTCATACTTGTCGTAGTTGCTGTATTTCTGTCAACACCCCATGAAAATAAGGCATATGGCAGTGCACCAAACATCATATTCATCATGGCCGACGATCTTGGTTATGGCGATCTGGGCTGCTATGGCCAGACCAAAATTAAAACGCCGAACATTGATCGGCTGGCGAAGAACGGCATGACGTTCACCGATTTCTATGCCGGCTCCACGGTTTGTGCGTCGTCGCGTTGCGTGCTCATGACCGGCCTCCATACCGGGCATTGCTTCATTCGCGGCAACGGCAAGGACAACCTGCGGCCAGAAGATGTGACCGTGGCCGAAGTGCTCAAGCAAGCCGATTACGCCACCGGTCAAATTGGCAAATGGGGTTTGGGCCACGAAGGCTCCACCGGCGTGCCGACCAAGCAAGGCTTCGATTTCTTCTTTGGCTATCTCGACCAACACCATGCGCACCTTTACTACCCTACTTTCCTGGTGAAAAACGAACGCCGCGTGCTGCTGCGAAACGTTGTTCCCAACGAGGGCCAATGGGGCCAAGGCGTGGCCAGCAAGAAGGTCGATTACAGTCCCGCGTTGATGCTCGACGAAACGCTCAGCTTTATCGACTCCCACAAGGATGAACCGTTTTTCTTGTATCTTTCCTACACGCTGCCGCATGCCAACAACGAAGCTCGCGGCCAAACCGGCGACGGAACCGCCGTGCCCGACCACGGAATTTACAAAAACCGCGATTGGACAAAACAGAACAAGGGCCAGGCCGCGATGATCGGCTACCTCGACCAAATGGTGGGACGCGTCACCCGCAGGCTCAACCACCACCACCTCACCCAGGACACGATTATTTTCTTCACCTCCGACAACGGCCCGCACAGCGAAGCCGGCAACGACGTCGCTTTCTTTGACGCCAACGGCCCCGTAACGGGAATCAAAAGAGCGTTGTACGACGGCGGTATTCGCGTGCCGATGATCGTCCAATGGCCGGGACGCATCGCGGCCGGTTCCACCACGCACTTGATCTCCGGCGGGGTCGATATCATGGCCACCGCAGCCGATATTGCCGGCGTCGCGGTGAATACGCCGACCGACGGCATCAGCTTCCTGCCCACGTTATTGGGTCGCCCGAGCAAACAGAAAAAACACGAATATCTGTATTGGGAGTTCTACGAACAGGGCTCCAAGCAGGCGTTGCGATCTGGCAATTGGAAGGCCGTGCGGCGCCCGCTCGGCACGGGGCCAATCGAGGTCTATGACATTGCCCATGACATCGCCGAAGAGCTCGACTTGGCGCCGCAACGGCCCGACCTCGTAGCCCGGTTTGCGAAAATCTTCGACGAAGCGCACGTTCCCGCAAAACGCTGGAAACCGCAAGGAAAACTACAAAGTCGCGCCGCCGAGCGCGCCGACGGGCGTTGATTTCCCCTGCTTTACGTCGCACCCCGCCTCAAAAGCCGCCTTTAACAGCGCCGTGCCGCGTTCATCCGCGTTTTGAATGCCCTGGAACCATTCAGCCCACGCCCGCTTGATGCCCCGCAGCGGTTCAACTTCTTCGGGTTTCGGGCCGCATAGGCTATAATAATTACAGGCCGCTGGCCCAACGGCCGTCTACTTTTGGAAGGCCGATTTTCCTCTTCTCGAAAATTGCCGACATGCCGGCCAGTTCCGTTGTTCCACCGCCGCCACCTCCACCGCCGCCCGCATTCGAGGCGCCGCCGAGGCAATACGCGCACACGGTGGACGACCAACTGCGCCGCGCCGCTCGGCAGGTGAAGTTTGTCGATCTTGTCAGCGGATTGTTGACGCTGCTGGCCTGCTCGCTGGTTTATCTGCTGCTGCTGGCCGTGGTCGACCATTGGATCGTGGGGTTGAACGCGCCTTTGCGTTTTGTGGCGTTCGCCGGCTTGTTGGTTGGCGGCGGCTATTATTTTCTATTCCGAATCGGGCCGTTGTTGTTGCGGCGCGTGAACCCAGAGTATGCCGCGCGGGCGGTGGAGGAAGTCCAACCTTCGCTCAAGAATAGTTTGATCAACTTCCTGCAACTGCGCGGCGAGCGCGGCGCCATTCGCGAAGCGGTGCTGTTCGCCATTGAACGACGGGCGGCCGAAGACATTTCGCACATTTCGGTCGAGACCACAATCGACCGTAGCAAAATCGTGCGGTTGGGCTGCGTCTTGATCGGCATATTTTTGATGGTTGCCGTCTATAAAGTCGCCTCGCCGAAAGATCCTTTTCGCTCCGCGGCGCGCGTGCTTGCGCCTTGGGCCCGTATCAACCGCCCGACCCGCGTTCGCATCGAATCGGTGACGCCCGGCGCGGCGGAAATTTTTCTCGAAAACCATCTGCAAATAACCGTTCGTTTGCGAGGATTGGCCAAGGGTGAAACGCCCGTCTTGCTTTACTCCACGGCCGATGCGCAAATCGTTGACCGGGAGATTACGCTCCACGAGCAGTCCGAACCGAGCGCTTTGGGCGGCGCCGTGTTCACTGCGTCGGCGCCGGGAGGCGAAATCGGAGCCCTGCAAGATTTCACCTATCGCGTTCGCGCCGGCGACGCCGAATCGGAAAGCTACGCGGTGCGTACGATCAACGCGCCCACGATTCGCGTCGAACGCGTCGCTTACGAATACCCGGCTTATACAAAACTGCCGCCGCGCGTGGCGGAGGGCGGCGAACTTTCGGCCGTCGAGGGAACAATCGCCGTTATTCATGCACGGGCGAATCAGACGATCAAATCAGCCACGCTTGAATTCGACGCCCATGTGGATTCGAACAATTTGCGGGCTTCGCAACGGCTGAAAATATCGGATCGGATCGCGACGGGCCGCGTCCGCCTGTTGCTGAAAAACGATCATAAAACCCCGGCGCACCGTTCGTACCAACTGCGTTTTGTGGCGGCTTCAGGGCATCGGAATGAGCATCCGTTGCTGCATCAGATAGACGTCACGCCCGATTTCTCGCCCGAAGTGGAAATCCTTCAGCCGCGACAGGCTGAAATCGACCTGCCCATCAATGGCCGGCAGATCATTGAGGTGCGGGGCATCGATCCTGATTTTGGATTGCGGGAAATGAATCTGCGCATGGTTTCGGGAGGGCGGGAGTTGCTCGCGAAGCAACTGCATTTTTCACCTGAGGGGCAGTCGGGCGCCGTGACAACGCGGTTTGTGTTTCGTCCGCAAGCGTATCGTTTGCGTGTGGGCGATCAGGTCGTGTTCTGGGCCGTCGCGGCTGATAACCGCGAAGACGCACAAGGTTCGCCGACGCCCAATCGAGCCAAAACTCGGAACTATCGAATCAGCATCGTGGCCGCCGACCCCACCGCCGCCAACGCGTCGAATTCCGGTCGCCCTAGCGAAAACGATCCGGAGAATTCAGATCCCGCCCAAACGGAAAACGCCCAAACGGAAAACGCCGAAACGGAAAACGGCAGTAGCGGCCAGCAGCCTAGCGGCGAAGAGCAATCCAAGCGTGGTGAAAAAGATAAGGAAGACGGCGAATCGAAAGACGCGTCCAAGGGAAGCGAATCCGAAAAAGGCGATTCCGAAAAAGGCGAATCGGCTTCCAAGGAGCCAGTTGCCGAAGAGTCTGGCGGCAATAATTCCGATTCGAAGTCGGGAGAAAGCGAGCAAAATCCGGCAGAGGCCGGTGAGAAAGGCTCGAAGCAAGGGGAGCAGGGTTCGCAGGGAGAACCGCAAGAACCCGGAGGCGAGCAAGGCGGCGGCGGGGAGGGAATGCAAGGCGAAGCGGGCGACCCGAACGCGGCGGCGGAGCAGTCTGGTGCGGACGGCAAAGGCGGAGCGTCGGCGGCCAGCCAGCCAGAAGGCGATTCGAAAAGCGGTTCGCAAGGCAGCTCCGGCCAATCGTCCTCCGATGCCTCGAACCGGGGAAATGGCAAGGCTTCTGGATCCGATGCTTCCGGGAATAAGGGCGGTTCGGGCCAAGAGGGCGGCGCCAAGCAATCTGCTGGCGGATCGAACGGCGGCAATCCTGAGCCGGGCGAGCGGCTTTCGCCCGATGGCGAGCAAGATGGCGACGTCTTCGAACAACTTCAAAAATACATAAAAGACCGCCAAGACGACTCCACTTCGGCCGGCGCGCGGAAGCAACCAGCGGAAGGTCAGGAGTCTGGATCAAAAAAATCCGCTGATCAAACGCCGTCGGAGCAAACGCCGTCGGAGGATGCGGAAAGCAGAGAAGGCGATTCAGAAAAAAGCGGCGAGCAAAGCGGCGAAGAAAATGCTTCTGAAGGCAAAACCGCCGAGGGAAAGTCCGCTGAGGGAAAGGCGGGTTCGCCCAACGAAGCGGCGCCACAGAAACAGGGTGGAGAGAAAGGCGGATCCGGATCGCAGGGGGGGAAGAAACCTGAAGAGAAAGGTTCGCCGCAGGACCCCCAGGGCGCGGAAAACAAAGCGGGCGATAAGGGAGAACCGAACGAGCCGAAGGGGCGGGCTGGCAAAGAGGCTTCGTCTGAAAATACGGAGGGCGCTTCCGGCGCCGGGAAGAAAGACCAACAGGGCGAGCAGGCGGAGTCTGGCGAGCATGCAGCCAAAAACCAGCCGGGCGCTCCAGAGGCGCAAGAACAGACGCGCGGTAAACCGAAGTCGGGCGACGGCCAACCGCGAGATGATGAAAAAGAGGGCGAAGCACAATCGCCCAGCGGCAGCAAGCATGAGTCGGAAACAGAAGGCGCCACCGATGGCGACCGCAGCGGCGATGGCGGTAAGGGCGGTGGTCAGAGTGGAAAACGCCCCGGAAACGATGGCGCCGGCGCCAACACGCCGGGCGACGCCGGCGCAGGCGCCGCACAACAACCCGGCCAAGGTGAAACGTCGTCCAAGGGCGGGCAAGATAAAAAATCAGACGGTCCCACCGGGCAAACAGGCCAGGAGAAAGGGGCCGGCAGTCGGCAATCGCCGGCTTCGGGCGAGCAAGCAGGCCAGGGCCAACCCTCAAAAGGATCGAAAGACCCGGCGGCGGAACAATCGCGGTCGCAAAACCCTGGTCAGGGAAACGGGCGGCCGGGCGAAGGCGGCGGGGCGGCGGGGAATCAGCCTCAAAACGACGCCAAGCGGCCGCAAAAAAACACACCAGCGCAGCGCGATAAAATCAACCTGGACTACGCCCGCCGCGCCACCGATATGGCGCTCGAAATGTTGGAAGATCAAAAAGACAAGCCCGACGAAAAAATGCTGGATCGCCTGGGTTGGACCAAGGACGACTTGGCCAAATTTCTGCGGCGGTGGCGCTCGCTGAAAAGCGAAGCACGGCAAGACACTCCCGCCGGCAACACCGCGCGACAACGCCTGGACGACCAACTTCGCGGCCTTGGCTTGCGTTCCGACGCCGCCGTTGAACGCCGCGCCGGCCGTCTGAAAAACGACGACTTCCGAGAGCTGAGCAACGAAGGTTATCGCAGCCAGCCGCCGGCTTCGTATCTAGAACAATACGAAGCCTTCAAACGCGCCGCGGCGCGTTTGCAAACACCCTGAAGGAACCTGCCGACTTCGCGGGAATCGCATCTTCACCGTTTGCATAGAATACCGAATTGCGGCTAATCTTGTCTTCGGTCAACCTCGTCGATATCCGTCCCTGACATGAACTGGCGAGCTCCGTGACGAATCGTGAGGATGAAAACCATTTCGTCCCGGACGACGTACAGAATGCGGTACTGCCCAAAGAGCAAATGGCGAACATCGCCACGGGTAAACTCGTTTTCGGGGGCCATTCCGAACGAAGTCGCCGTCGTGCGTAAAACACGGAGCTTCGCGTGAAGTTTTCGACGCCATTTGGTCGCCGCTGCCGGAGAGTCTTGCTGGATATATTTCACGATGTCGTGAATATCGTTCCGGGCGCGATTTGAGAACTCAATCGTGAACGCCATGCTTGTCGTCGAGTTCCTGAAAAATGGCGTCCATCGAATGAGTGTGGCCGGCTTCCACGTCTTGGAGTCCCTGTTCGACTGCCGCTACGGATTTCTGCATTTCATCCTCGCTACCGCCGCCCATCATTTCGCGATACCGGTCAGCCGTCATCAGGACATAAGACGCTCCACGCACGAAACCGTGGCCTTGTTGCAGCGCATGCTGCTGTTCGGCGGTGAGGTCTGGTTGGTTCATGCCAACATTATAGCACGATAAGCCCGGAGGGCGAATATTGTCGCGGACAATACAAGGCCTTGGCATTGTTTCGAGACGATGTAAAATCCGGCTGGTTGACCGTTTCTTTTTCCGGCGGCTATACTCAACGCGGTTTCCCGAGGAGTTTTGCCAGGCCAAATTTTGCTGATTCGGCATCCGGGAAACGAAAACCTGGCGTCTCGCTTCACTCTCCGCGAATGGTATGAAAACCGAATTCAAATACGGCGCCGACGCCACGCTATCGCTAGAATTTCCAGATGGCACGCAGTTGATCGAGTGTTTGGCGCCGCGTGGCGGTTCGTTGGCGGAGCCCGGCAACGCCGTGTTGGAGGCGTTTGAATCGCCTCTGGATTTACCGCCTTTGTCGGCAGCGGTGTTGCCCAGCGATGTGGTCGCGGTGGCGGTGGAGGAAGGTCTGCCGCAGGCGGCGGAAGTTGCCGCCGGTGTTGCGCGGGCGGTGTTGGCGTGTGGCGTGCGGGCGGAATCGATCAGTGTTTTGTTAGCCCAGAACGACGCCAGTCTGGCCCCCGTCATTTGTGAACTGGCGGGTGAAGCGGCGATTGAGGTGGTCGTTCACGATCCTCACGACCGGCGGCATTTGGCGTACTTGGCGGTTTCTCGCGATGACCGTCCGATCTATGTGAACCGGCGTTTGTGCGACGCCGACGTGGTCTTGCCGCTGACGCAATTGCAAATCGCTCCGGCCGAGGAGCGTCCCGATATATTCCGCAGTTTTTTCCCCGCCTTTACCGACGATGAAACGCAATCTCGTTTACGCCAAGCGGACGCCGCGGCAGGCGGGGAAGCCGTCAGTCCGGCCGAGGAAGCCGCCGAACTGTTGGGGGTTTTGTTCGCCACCGCGATCGTTCCAGGCGAGAAGGGCGGCATTTTGCGCGTCATGACCGGCGCCAGCCGATCGATCCAAGAGCAAGGCCAAAAAATTTGCCAAGACGCCTGGACCTGGGAAGTTCCCCAGCGTTCGTCACTGGTTGTGGGCGCGCTGAGCGGCGGCGCTGAATCGCAAACGTGGGAGAACTTCGGCCGCGTGTTGCGAACGGCGGCGAGCTTGGTGGAGAGCGGCGGCGCGATTGTCGTGTGCAGCGAACTGGCCGCGCCGCCAACCGACGATCTCACCTGGCTGGCTGAAGGAGAAGAAACAGCGGCGATTCGTCGCGAACTGGAGCAACAACAAAACGCCGAAGCCGCCGTGTCGCTTTTATTGGCCGACATCGAAGAGAGCCACGTTTATTTGCTCAGCGGCTTGGCGCCCGATTTCGTCGAGGCATTGGGCATGACGCCCGTGCAAGATGCGGGGGAAATTTCCCGGCTGAGCAGCCACTTTGAATCATGCATTTTGTTGGCCAACGCACAACACATTTTCCCGAAATTGATGCAGCCATGAACACCGCCGACGCCCACCGCAACTCGCCGCCGCTGGAAGAACAATACGCCGCGCTCACGGAGCAGGTCGGCTGGGTCGATCTTTCCCAGCGGACAAGAATTCGGATCAGCGGGGCCGACCACGTGCGTTTTCTTCACGGCTTTTGCACGGGTGATATTCAAAAACTCACCACCGGCGGCGGTTGCGAAGCGCTGCTCTTGGATGTCAAAGGCCGCCTGTTGGGCCACGTGTTTATCTTCCGCCAAGACGACGCCTTGCTGCTGGAAACATCCGCCGGGCAGGCGGAGCGCATCATAACGCACCTCGACCGTTACGTAATCACGGACGACGTCGGCTTTCAAGATCTCGCCAATACGCACGCCGAATTTTTACTAGCCGGCGATAAAGCGCCCGCTGTTTTGCAAACACTCTTCGACCAGACGCCGCCGGCGGAGAACCTTTCGGGAAACAACTGCTCCAGCGCGGGCCTCGATATTTTCGTCTTGAAGACGCCGCTGGCCGGCGAAAACTGTTTCCAGTTGCTTTGCCCCGCCGAACAAGCCGCCGCGCTTCGCGAATTGCTTACAGGCGCGGGCGCCCAGCAATGCGACGCCCAGCAATGCGACGCCACGGTGCTCGACTGCCTGCGCATTGAAGCGGGCATTCCCGAATACGGGGTAGATATTTCCGACGAGAACCTGCCGCAGGAAATCGGCCGCGATACGCAAGCCATTAGTTTCACCAAGGGCTGTTATTTGGGGCAAGAGACCGTCGCCCGCATCGACGCCTTGGGGCATGTCAATAAACAGCTTGTCGGCTTAAATTTTGATCTGTCCCAACCGCCGCCGGCGGGAACCACCTTGTTCGCCGACGCCGCGGAAGTGGGCGCCGTCACGAGCGCCGCCTATTCGCCGCGATGCAATGGCGTGGTCGCATTGGCCATGGTTCGCAGCAGCCATTGCCAACCTGGGCGCCAGCTTACCGCCGAGAACGGCGCGGCGAAAATTGGAACGGCGAAAATCGTCTCCCTGCCGATGCGTTGAGGGAATCGCTCACTCACTCATTGGGTAATTGGTCGGTGGACGCTACGGCACCGAGAAAAAGCCGCCGCCAAAACCACCACCGCCAAATCCACCGCCGCCAAAACCACCACCGCTTTCGCTCACCAGTGGATCTCCCGTTTTGACCCGCCGTATCACCTCTTCGATGGCGTCGTGGGCGGACCGCGTTTGACGGATGATCAGCACCGCCCGCAAGCCCGCTACTTGCAGGATGTCCGCCGTATCTTCATTGGTGGCGACCGACTGCTTGGGGGCGGCGTACAACTCCGGCGGCGAGGCGGCCAGAATGATCTCGCCGATGGCCTCTGGATGGGTTTTGCTTTTCCAGGATTCGGGCTGCACCAGTTGCGGCAAAAGCGTTTCCAAACTTTCCGCCACGTTGGCATGCAAACGATAGTAAACCCGGCTGATCTTATTCTGGGCGTCGGCCACGTTTTTTCGCACTCTGGTCGACCGCAACGCGGTGCGGTACGTTTCCAACAAATTCAACAATTCCGTGAGCACGTCTTCCGTATTGGACACGACCAAAATTCCCGGCCGCGCGGCCGAGATAGCGCCACTGCCGCCCACGATATCCCACGAATCGCTGGCCGTTTGCGAGAGGATCGCATTGATGAGCGCGTCCGACTCCGCTGCGTCGCGGCACAAATCCCGCACATCGTAGACAGCCGTTTTGGGAAGACTTTCGGCTTCTTCGGCGGTCGTGATCCAGAGTACGCCGTCTTGGAGGAGCCAGGTGAGGTCGAGGTCGAGCATCATGGCCTGCAAAACGGTTTTCAATTTGCGATTGGTCAGTTTGAGCGTCATCGGTTCGCGGAGGCGAGTGCCTTGGTCGTGTAGCGCGGGCAGATCGAGACGGATGCTTATTTTCGTCTGGTTTGCCCCGGTCAAATTTGATAGTTCCGCGACGGCCACCGTCAACGGAGTATTCTGGAAGTCGACGCTGACGTTCTCTTCCAACCGCCTGCGAATCGCGATGTGTTGCGGCGGATCGAAGATAAACGTCTGCCGCGCGGGTTTGCGAATCGCGGCCAACAGCCCCTGGATTTCACGCTGTACGCGGTCATTCTGGCTGACAAACATAATATCGCCCAAGAAGCTCAATGCGCCCGGTCCGCCGACTTCGTCCCACTGGTCGGGATGAATCGTGCTTTCAATCACTTCGCTGAGCGTTTCCAGTTCGTAACCGGCGTCGAGTAAATCGGCCATGTTGTAGGGCAGGGTCTTCCGCCGTTTTTCGGCCATGTCCACGGAGGTGATATGCAAGATGTCGTCCTCGAAATACCAGTCCAGGTCGTGCGAACGCAGCCGATTCAGCAGCATGTAAATCGGGGCGTTATTCAGGCGGTCGGAGATCGGGTCGCTTTGCAACACGCCGATATCGGAAAGTGCGTTGTCGTCGGTCAAGACCACCAACTTGCGTTCGGTTCGCAGCCACTGGAACACTTCGCGCAGCGACGAATCAGAAAGATCGACGGTCGCCAAGGCGGCCAGCGCCGGCGGCATGAAGGCGGCGGGGTCAATTGTTTTTGGCTCATCAACGATTTTGGGCAGCGCCGCCGCTTTCGACGATGGCGCGGCCGTGTTTTGCGCGTGGACTGGAAGCGTTATCGCGATACCCGCCAACATCGCCAACGCACTAACAAAACCTGCTCTTGGACAAGTCATGACACATTCCCCGGTTGAAAACCTTCGCCCCTGAAGATTCCAGCAATTTCGAAACGCCGCTGCTGGAAACCTCATTTTATCCGCCTCGCTCCAATACTCCTAATTTGCAGGAAGTTTCCGCGCGAACCGGGAAAAATCGCGGTTGACGCCGTTTACAAATGTAAATACATTTACGTCTGTAAACGATTGATGTCTGGGAACGCGTGTGTGAATGGAGGCTGTGTGTTGTCGAACAAACCGAATATTTCCGATGCCGAATGGCAGGTCATGCATGTTATTTGGGAGCGGCAGCCGGTAACGGCGCAGGCGATTATCGCGGCGCTCGACGAGCAGGTTGATTGGTCGGGAGCGACGATCAAAACGATGCTGCATCGGCTGGTCAAAAAGAAAGTGCTACGGTACCAGCGGGAGGGGAATCGGTATTTGTATCGCGCTCGGGTGGAGCGCTCGGAGAGCCTGCGGCAAGAAAGCCAATCGTTTTTAGACCGCGTGTTTGGCGGTGAGGCCGCGCCGCTGTTGGCCCACTTTGTGCAGAGCGGCGACCTCACCGAAGCCGAAATCGAAACACTGCGAAAACTTCTCGAACAGGCGGGGGGCGATTCCTAATGGACATGCAAGACACACTGCACGGCGGAGTTTTTATCTTCCTGCAAGTCGCCTGCCGGACCGCCGTTCTGGCGGCGGGCGTGTTGCTCATCCAACGCTTGCCGAGAAAGTGGCTGGGTTCGAGCCTGCTGCATCTACTCTGGTTGGTGGTGGCGGTCCGACTTCTGCTGCCTTGGGCGCCGGCCAGTTCGTACAGCGTGTTTAATCTTTCGCCCTGGGGGAGCAGCCGGCAAGAAGCCAGATTTTCCTGGACGGTCCAACCCGCCGCCAGCGACGCCCTCGCGCCGGTTGTTGCTCCTACGAACATGCTCGACCACGCCGCCGCCGCTTCAGCACTTGCCGATCAAACCGCTTCATTTCAATCAACCTTGCAATCCACTCTCTCGAATCTTCTCCCAGCCTTTCTCTTTGGTGCGTGGCTGTTGGGCGCCGCTTACTTCCTGGCACGCACCTGTTACGCCAGTTGGCGGCTCTGCCGGCGCGTGCGACCGCTCAAGGAAACGCAAGATGCTCGGCTGCTGCGGATACTCAACGCCTGCCGCCGCGAAATGAACGTTCGCCAAAGGGTGGCGTTGTTGGTCAACGACGCCACCGGTCAACCCGCTTTGATGGGTCTCTGGCGTGCGCGCATTTTGCTGCCGACGAGCATCGCCCACACGTTTTCAGACGACGCCCTGCGAATGGTGTTTTTGCATGAACTAGCGCACTTCCGCCGAGGCGATATAGCGATCAACTGGTTGCTGGCGGGTGTGCGGGCGCTGCAGTGGTGCAACCCTGTGTTCTGGTTGACGTCACGACAAATTGCCAAACATCGCGAAGCGGCGTGCGATGCCGACGTGCTGCGCGTTGTGGGTCGGGACCATTTCAAACAGTACGGCGAAACCGTGTTGCGCGTCGTACAGCACGCGATGCAATTAGAAGCGTCTTCCGCTGCGGCGCCGGCGTGCGTGGCGGGTATGGTTTGTTTTTTAGGTCGCAGGACTGTTCTCCAGGAAAGGATTTCCATGTTACACCGTCATTCATGTCACTCCAGTTTTGCGCGACGCGCAGTGGGGTATTTATTGGTCGCTACTGCTGCAATG
This sequence comes from Planctomycetaceae bacterium, assembly GCA_003233175.1. Classification (GTDB taxonomy): domain Bacteria; phylum Planctomycetota; class Planctomycetia; order Pirellulales; family Pirellulaceae; genus SZUA-33. Next base: position 52,822 of record QIKY01000257.1, read on the forward strand.
GTCGGCTTGACCGCCGCCGCCAGCCAGGCACAACAGCCGCCGAAACAGCCTGCGGCTGCGCCTGCAATTCCGCCGGTTGCCCACGAATTGCAGACGTACTTGTTTCAAAGTGGCGCATCGCGCAAGAAGCAAGAGCCGCTCATCGTGATTTCTTATGATGTTAAAAAAGTGTTGGAAGCCAGCATGGCGAAACATGGGTTGTCGCGAAAAGCTGCCGAGTTCTCACTGCTTCAGATCGTGACCAGCTTCAGATACCCCAGGGCGTTCGACCTTGCCAGCGGACGTGTTACAAACCTAGATGGCAATGATGCGGAAAAAACCAACGACGCAGCCAAGAACAAACCGAGCGCCGCCTACTACGGCGACAAACTCATCATTTCCGAAACGGAGCGAGAACATAAACGCATCGCGCAACAGTTGGAAGTTCTGCGGAAATTCGGAGATAAGCAGATTACCGTCGAGGTTCGCTTCCTCACCGTTTCCAATGCCTTCTTCGACCAATTGGGGCCCGATCTCCTGAAAGAAGCGGAGAGCGCCGGTGCGCAGGTGAATCTGAATATCGAAACCATATTCAATCAACCAGAATCGTCGAAGTCGCCGTTTCAAGCGGCAACCACCACCACCGTTTACTCACCGGCTGCGGCCATCATGCTTTCTGAAAAAAGTATTTTTCATCTCATGCAAGTCGCGCAGGCGGACGATCGCTCAAACATTATGTCGGCGCCAAAAGTAACGCTGTTTAACGGCCAAACCGCCGAGATAAGCGATAGCGTGCAACGGCCGTTCGTGGTGGACGTCGTTCCCGTTACAGTTGAACATGTGACAGCTCACCAACCCGTGATCCAGGTTTTGGAAGAAGGCACGGCAACGCATCTGCGAACCGTCGCGAACCACGAGAACGTCGTCCAGATCGATTGCCGGATCGCGCACACCACGATTAGCAATGTGGAAACAGTGCGTTTGGCTCGTTTGGGAGTACAACGAGGCGTTTCCATCCAACGCCCCCATTTGCATACCACCAGCGTTCAATTCACCACGAAGCTCAAGCCGGGCCATTCGCTGGTGATTTCCGGAATACCGTTGAAATCGACGCCGCCGCGGAAGCCCAACGGAAAACCTTATTTCTGGTCGAAGCCCAAACCGAAACCGGAGCCGCGATCGATGTTGATTTTGATCACGCCACGGGTGCTCGAAGAGCCCGCCGATTCCAAGCCGGTCGCCACGCAACGAAGGCGTCATGCAATCATGCGTAACGAGAAGATGCGCGAAGCACGATCCCGCCATAAGCGAAATGCCGGGCTTTCTCCAGACAGCGCCGCTTCGAAATGACGCGGTCAAGCATTCCCATGGCCGAAGGTGTATGATATGCCTGAGAAAGTGTTTTGAAACGAAAGTTCGCTGGCCTTCCAAGGCCGTCGATTTGCAGAGGTTCGAGGCGCACGACGATTGCTCCTCTTTCGCTGCACAACCCACGGAACGCCCAACGCCATGCTGGCCAAATTGCAAACCTTCAGCCTGCTGGGCATCGAAGCGTTGCCCGTGGAAGTGGAGGTGGATGTCTCGCCCGGCGCGCTGCCGAAAACCGTGCTGGTGGGGCTGCCCGAAGCCGCCGTGCGGGAGAGCACGCACCGCGTCGAGCGGGCGATTGTCAACTCAGGATTCATGCGTCCTCAAGACCGCATCGTGATCAACTTGGCGCCGGCCGAACTGCCCAAGCAAGCGGCTTCGTTCGATTTGCCGATCAGTTTGGGAATACTCATCGGCTCTGGGCAATTGACATCCGACCGGCTGGAGGAATACGCCGTGGTGGGCGAACTCTCGCTCGAAGGCGGCGTGCGGCCGTTGCGGGGCGCGTTATCGATCGCGATTGCCGCCGCGCAACAAGCCGGTTTGAAAGGCTTGCTGGTGCCGCAAGAAAACGCGGCCGAAGCGGCTGTGGTGGAGCAGCTCGACGTAATCCCTGTTTCATCGCTGGCCGAAGCGGCCGGGTTCCTTTCCGGCGCGCTCGAACGAGAGCCGACGCCGCCGGGCGTTGAGGAATTGTTCACGGCCTATTCAAGCTACGAGATCGACTACGCCGACGTGCGCGGCCAAGCCATGGCCAAACGCGCCGTCATCTTGGCGGCGGCCGGCAACCATAATTTGCTCATGCTCGGTCCGCCCGGAAGCGGCAAGACCATGTTGGCCAAGCGATTGCCAACCATTATGCCCGGTTTGAAGATTGAGGAATCGATCGAAACGACGCGCATCTATAGCACGTTGGGGCTGTTGGAGCCGAAACAACCGCTGATGGCCCGGCGGCCCTTCCGGGCGCCGCATCATACCGTCAGCGATGCTGGACTGGTCGGCGGCGGCAATCCTCCCTCGCCGGGAGAAATTAGTTTGGCGCACAACGGGGTGCTTTTTCTGGACGAATTGCCGGAATTTAATCGCCGCACGCTGGAGGTTTTGCGGCAGCCCCTGGAAGATGGCTCCGTCACGATCGCCCGGGCCATGCACAACGCCACGTTCCCGGCGAATTTCATGCTTGTCGCGGCGCTCAACCCCTGCCCCTGCGGCTACCGCAACGACCCGCGCCGCGATTGCCATTGTTCCGTGCCGCAAATCGAACGTTACATGGCGAAAATCAGCGGACCTTTGCTCGATCGCATCGATATTCACATTGAAGTTCCCGCCGTGCCGTTCAAGGATTTGTCGGCCGGGGCGCCGGGAGAAAGCAGCGCCAGCATGCGCGAGCAGGCGATTCATGCGAGAAAAATTCAAGCCGAGCGCTTTCAAGAGACGTCGACCCGGTTCAACGCGCAAATGACATCCCGCGAAGCACGCGCGTTTTGTCCGCTCGACGCCGCCTGCCTGGAATTGATGCGCGCCAGCGTTCACGACCTGGGCCTCTCAGCCCGCGCCCACGACAAAATCCTCCGCGTGGCCCGCACCATTGCCGACCTGGAATCCAGCCCCGCGATTCAAGCCGCTCACATCAGCGAAGCCGTGAACTACCGCATGCTCGACCGGCAACTGTGGAGTTGAGCGGACGGAGTTGCGCAAGCGCCGCTTCCAATGGAAGCGGCGTTCAAATCAAATTCGCGTATGAAAAGTGAGGATGCTGGGACTCGAACCCAGGACCTACGAATTAAAAGTCCGCCAGATGATTTTACCCAAGGCGAGCGGCAGATGAAAATTTACCTAATACAAGCCCGAAGCGCAAGCGAGTGAATCAGCAAACGGCCATTCCCGCGTAGGCGGGAACCCCAAAAACACTCACTGACTCCTGCTGCGTGCCGCTTAGTACCTGTCCAAGATCTATTCCGTGTTTTTCAGATGCAGGCAAAGCCGAAGCGTCAGGCGTATTTGATTTCATATCCTGAAAGGATAAAAGCCATTAGCCGGTGGTCGAGCGCAGCGAACACGAATCGCTGAAACATCGCATCCCGGAGGTATGCCCCACACATCAGCTATCTCGTCGCCATCGTCATCATCAGCCGAGTCAAAACTGACTGTGTATGCTCTGAACTCCCGACTGATATCAACGGGCTGCGTTCCGAACTTGTCGTGGTTGTACGACGAATCGAGAACAATCGGTTTGTATTCTGCTGCTGACAGCGGAAGAGCAAGCAGCAGAACGAGCAGCAGGGCAAAGCGTTTCATAGCGGGGCTCCTAACATATATGACCACAATGATTTTGCCACAGTATTTTGCTATAATCAACATGTAGACCAAAACTCGCAAATTAAATCGTTCGCTGGGGTCTTACGTCATGTTGTACGAGGTAGTCGCTACGGCCATTGGTGTTGCAGGACTTATCGTTGGGGGAGGATGTGTACATTATGGCCGTCAGCAGTATCTATTGGCTTTGAAGGTAAGCCAAAGATCGAATGCTCACTTACAGGAGGTAATTCAGGGGAAAGCAACTGACAATTCAACTCCTTTGCAATACCTCGTGCTAGGTCAGTTTCTCTGGTTTCTATGTAATCCACCACGTCTGACAACGACGGTGCAAATATTCGGCACAATAAATAGGTTTTTAGAGGAGCTCGACAAGTGTGGCCTATCAGACACACGAGCAACTGCTAAGCCGTTAGAGACTATTCGGCTTGAATGCCGCAGTGCCAAGGGACTGATCACGCCAGATGCCCAGTCGGTCCTAATGGATGCTATGGCGATTGTAAGGGCATGTCTGGAAAATGAAGTCGGGAGGAGAGGATGAATCAACCACTGCGGAAACGTCAGTTTTAACTGCCCAGACGCCAACTCTCGGCAAGTAATCCCAATCGCGCCGTCACCTTGGCGGCGGCTGGCAGCCATAATTTTCTCATCTTGGGAACCGGACCACTCAAGACGCAATCACGATATTCCGCCCGGTGGCAAACCGCCAGAAACCCTTGTAAATTAAGGGCTTCAAAACATCAAGAAAGGGGTACGAACCATGACAACTGGGCGACCGGGACTACCTTGCCCACAATGCGGATGCGGCAACTTCTCCAATCCTTCCGCAAGGAATCCGACCTTCCAATTGGGGCAATCACGCCCAATGGACGAACGGGGTGGCCAAATGACTTGTAACGATTGCGGTTAGAAACAAAGTGATTCAATCGAAGATGACACGAAGGAAGAAAGCGAATAGGAATCAAGGATGCTGACCGCCGAACGGACTTTCTCCCCTGAAGAATTCATCCCCGAAGAATTACGGGAACTTGAAAATCCGCAAACCGCATTGCCCGCGATTGCGAAGGATGCTCGTTTGACTGGGTTGATTGAAGAAGCGGTCCGCCGAATTCCAACCCAACATGATTTATTCTTGGGCGATGCCCGAAGCGTCAGGTTGAAACCGGAATCCGTCCATCTTATCGTCACGTCCCCACCCTATTGGACCCTGAAGGAATACCGCGACACGGACGGACAACTTGGTCACGTTGCCGACTACGAATTGTTCTTGCGGGAGTTGGACAAGGTTTGGAAGCGTTGCTTCAAGGCGTTGGTCCCCGGCGGACGGTTGGTTTGCGTTGTGGGCGACGTTTGCCTTTCCCGCCGGAAGAACAACGGACGCCATACCGTTGTTCCGCTTCACGCTTCCATCCAGGAACATTGCCGCAAGATCGGGTACGATAACCTTGCTCCGATCATTTGGCACAAGATTTCCAACGCGGTCTTTGAAGCAAAAGGCAACGGGGCCGCGTTCCTGGGGAAGCCCTACGAACCCAATTCCGTCATCAAGAACGATATTGAATTCATCTTGATGGAGCGCAAGCCGGGCGGGTATCGAAGCCCATCGGTTGCAACGCGGGTCCTATCCGTCATATCGAATGAAAACCACAAGGCATGGTTCCAACAAATTTGGACCGGGCTTACCGGGGCATCAACGCGAAACCATCCCGCCCCCTATCCGCTTGAATTGGCCGAACGCCTTATCCGCATGTTTAGCTTCGTTGGCGACACCGTCCTTGACCCCTTTCTTGGAACGGGAACAACATCCGCCGCCGCCTTGAAAAATGGGCGGAATTCCATTGGTTGCGAATTGGACCCCCATTACTTCGGACTTGCCCACAAACGGGTTTTCCAAGCAACTGATATGTTTACCGATGCCAAGATAGACGTCCATGAATGACCTTGACGCAAGGGTTGCCGAAGCTATCCGATATTTTTGGATAACGCGGACCAAGCAATCCGAAAACCAAGGAAGCAAGACCGGCCAGCGGGACGCGGGGCATCGAAGCGCCGTTACCGGCGGCAAGCATCTTGACGGATTCGTTGAACTATGCCGAGACCTACTCGTTGAAGCCGGACTTCCAGAAGCGGGCGTCTACTGGAACAAGCGGATGGAATTGCCCGGTTTCTTCCGGGCGGAAAAGAATTGGGACTTGCTGGCGGTTGTGGATGGGCATTTGTTGGCGGTCATCGAATTCAAAGCCCAAGTTGGTCCTTCATTCGGAAACAACTTCAACAACCGGACGGAAGAAGCGTTAGGCAACGCAACCGACCTTTGGGCCGCCTACCGAGAAGGGGCGTTCAAGCCCTCGCAACGCCCTTGGCTTGGTTATGTCTTCATCCTTGAAGATTGCCCGAAGTCCCAAAGCCCGGTTCGCGTCAAGCAGCCCCATTTCCAAGTCTTCGATGAATTCCATGGCGCGTCCTACGCCAAGCGTTATGAAATCTTGATGACCAAGCTTCTTCGGGAGCGGTTGTACGATGGGGCAAGTTTGCTTTTGACAACCAACGATGGCGGGCAAGACGGGAACCACAAAAGCCCATCGGATGAAATCAGTTTCCGAACCTTTGCCGCCGGGTTGACTGCCCATGCGATTGCATACGCCAGGCTGCAATAGCGTTTTTGTCCGCTCGTCTCCAGCAGCAGTTCGATTTTTTTGCTGTCGATTTCTTCCAGTGTGACGGGTATGCCGAACTGCCCGGCGAAACAATCTTTGATCGCCACAAGCCCAACAAACAAAAGATTTGAAAAGTGAGGATGCTGGGACGCGAACCCAGGACCTACGAATTAAAAGTCCGCCAGATGATTTTACCTAAGTAATTTATGGGAGGGGAACAACTTACGTAGATTCTATTTGGTCGCCGCCAACTGAAGCCTGCTTTTTACGTGATTTACGGCGGCCAAAAGTCGCGAATCAGACATGCCGCCACGGTACACGGCCGACATATCGTGAGACGCTGGCGAGTGTCCCATGCTCGACTGCACAGCGGGCAAGTCGCGGCACCCTTCGGCCTCTCGCCGCCGGTCGCGAGCTGATTTTCCAGTCGGCCATCGCGAATTTCTACGCCGTTACGAATTGCTCCGGCGCAACCTCGATTCTTTCAACTTCAAAGCCGGCTTTCGTGATATTGGCAATAGCCGATGAAATGGCCTTCTCCAACGAGTGCGATTCACGGTCGAACATCACGAACGCCGTCCCATCGCGAGACGCCGGCGAGCCGTCGTCGCATCCACATTCGTATAATCGTTCGGCGTCGGCATCGGAAAATTCCCGGACGCCCGAAACGGTAATCGTGAATCGGTATTCCACAACCGGCCCCTTTCTTAGTGTTTGCATGACCGCACCATTTGACGAATGCGACGGGCGTGATTTTCGGGGGAGCGCGGTGTTCCGTAAATTGACATCCGGCAACCATCGCGACCGCCGAAACCACATCGAATTATACCATACACGTGCGCCTTCGGACTGCTCTTCTCGAACGTCCAGCCAGCCGCCACGGCTTCCTTGAGTTCTTTACGAATGTGTTTGTTGGGATGCATCCGTTTCCCTTTCGTCGACTATTGCAATATGATGCCTTTCCATGTTGGGAACGGCGTGTCGGACTTCGCACGCAAGCATCTTGCGGCGACGGCAAAAATATCGCTGAAGGCAAAAGGTGATTTCAGTCAGCGTTTTTGCTTCTCCGCGATAAACGCCTGATCCTCATCGCTCAGCTTTTCGAGCGGCAATTCGATCTTCTTTCCGTCGCGTTTTTCCAGCGTGACGGTCTTGCCGAGTTTGCCGGCGAAGCGAGCTTCGATCGTTGTGCTGGCCGTCGACGTCCAAGTGCGAAATTCAGATTCGCGCCTTATCGCGGCGGCTTCTTTTTTTGAAATCCCAACATTCGCGGTGTCCTCCACTGCCGGCGTTTTATCCACGACGGTCGACACCACGACCTCTCCGTCGATGGAAACTGAGACTATTTTATACCGTTGCTCGGCACCGAGTAACTGAACTCTGTAGCTGTGCTCGCTCGGCGTCCCAAACGCGTTCTTCGCTTTCAACTTTCCGGCGATGTTCCAGCCGACGTTGTTTGTCCCAGTGTAAGATGTCGAGTAGTCATTTCGACCAAAGAGGTAAAAATTGACGGTGAGTGGGTGGGAGAACATTTTTTTGACAGTATCTTCGGCGTGAATCCTGGCATCTATTTTGTTACCTAGCTGGACAGCGCCATGTTGACTGTGGCTGGCATCGTTAAATCGTGATCTGGATTGACTTTATCGACCTTGACTTGCGGATGAAAAAA
>QIKY01000402.1 GCA_003233175.1 Planctomycetaceae bacterium
TGATGAACCGCCCCAATCTTGGCCCCAGCACAATCGCACCGGCCAGTCCGGCGAAGCCGCCCACGGCGTGAACAATGACCGAGCCGGCAAAGTCCTGAAAATCCCAACCCCACAAGGCGCCGTGTCCCCAGGTCCACATGCCGCTCATCGGATAAATCAACCCGGTAAGGAAGGCGCTATAAACCAGATAAGCGCCGAATTTCATTCTTCCGGCCACGGCGCCGGAGACGATCGTGGCGGCTGTCGCGGCAAAGGCCACTTGAAAGAGGAAATCTACCTGTGGACTCAAACTTCCAGGCCCGATTGCGGCGGCTTCGTTGCTGATAGTCATGTTTTCCCCGTGCCAGCCGCCAAAACCAAACCAGCCTTTTTCAAATGCGTCGCCGGGATACATCAAGCCATATCCGACCACGAAGAACAGCAGCACGCCGACGGAGAGGTCCATCACGTTCTTAAAGAGAATATTGACGGTGTTCTTTCCGGAGTTTAGCCCCGCTTCCAGCATGGCGAAACCGGCCTGCATGAAGAGCACCAACACGGCGCAGATCATCAGCATCATGTTGTCGATGGCGTAGGCTAGTTCATCGCTCCGCGATACGGCTGCTTCGTCGGCGGGCGCCTCTTCAACCACCACGACCGTTTCCTCCGCTCCAGCGGCGGGGGCGTCGTCGGCCCATGCCGGAGCGGCTAATAACGCCACTGATAACAAACAAAAACTCAAAAACCCCAACGCAGGGGACATGCGAATCAAACTCATTTTCGTGGTTGCCTTATTTTTGAAGGACACTTTCTACAGAACTCATGCCAGGCCGGGCCGAGCGCGGATCCAAAACGCACAGCGCGGACTGCCGCCTATGTGTTCGTCGTTTAACGCAAGCGGCGCGCCACAAAGGCGGTGTTTGACGGTGATAAACGTCGTAACACGCCATGTTCCCAACGAGTTACGGAAATTGAATATTTTTCAAAACAGCCACATTGCGGCTTTCCCCCTTGCCGTCCGGACTCACGGTTGCCTTGAATGTAGGCAGGCGTTGACGCGCAATCAGGCGGAGTCGCGGGCGACGCCCTGTTGTTTATACATGAGTCATTCGACAACCCGCCAAATATTTTTCATGGACGCGAGATTTGCGCCATCGATTGAAACAGGCAAGGCGTTCGTTGCAGGCAAGGGTTCGTTGCAAGCCGGAGGCTTGGCAGCCATTAGCCGGCGGTCAGCGCAGCGCCACCGCCGGTATCGGACGCGCAGTAACTCCCGCATCCCGGCGGGATGCCAGGATGCAGCGGTCGGAACGGCGGCCATCGGCAGCGCCACATTGCCATCGCCGCTAGCATCCCGCCGGGATGCGGAATGTCGAGACCTCCGTCCTCCGGTGGTGTTCGCTGCGCTCGACCACCGGCTAATGGCTTGAATCCCTCTGGGATAGGTTTTCAGACGAACGCCGCTGCTTGAATGACGTTCGGAGCCAGCGCCGAAAAAAACTTATGTATAACCAACAGAGCCCTGCCACAGGCTACGATGAAGAAAGGCCGAAGGCCAATAGACGGAACAGAACACGCCTAAGGCGGCTAGGGAATTTCCGCCGTGCGTCTAACGGCGCAATGTCCAGGCGTCGGCGGTGAATTTTTCGGCTTCGATGTGATCGGCTCTTTGCTGTTCGTCGACCGAAATATTTCCAGTCGAGAAATCAAAACCCAAACGCCGCCCCAGCAGGGAAGACCAGTCGATGAGGGTGTTGTGGTCGACCGAAACGCTGGGCGCGAGCACGTCGCCCGCCAAATCGAAAATCCCCAATAACTCCGGCGCATGGGGGCTTTTTTTCAAGAGAATCCCGCCATGTTGTAAGACCGCGCGCTGCCGCCGTCGCTGCGCGCTGCCCACGATTTTATGGCCATCGAGCAAGATGTCGCCGCGTGCGCGGCGAAGGAAGCAGAGAAACGGCTCTGCGGCGGGCGGGGCGTTCTGGTCGGCGGCGGGTTCGTAAATGTTGGCGGTCAGGCCCGCGCCCGCCAGCATGCCGACCAGCGTTTCGTGGAAGGTCCAGAAGAGTTGTTCGACATGCCTTGAAGTGCGGTCGACGATCGGCGTGGTGAAGCTGTAGGTCCATTCGTGATGATGCACGATGGCTCCGCCGCCGGTGCTCCGCCGCACCATGTCGATGTTCCGGCTGGGGGCATGCGTGTAGCGCTCGGCGTGCTTTTGGAAGTAGCCCAGCGAGAGCGACGGCGCCGCCCATTGGTAAAAACGCAGCGTGGTTAGGCCCTCGATGTTGGCCGATTCCAACAGAGCTTCATCAATGGCCATGTTGCGCGCCGCGGGCAACGGCTGATCGATCAGCAGGCGGGCGGACTTCATGCGTCGCTGGCGGCGGGCGACCATTTGAGCACCGGCTTGCGCGCGGCTTGCACTTCGTTGGGTCGGCTGATGCGGGTGCTGTGCGGCGCGTCGTGCAGGAGGTCGTCGGCTTCGCCGGTGATTTTGAACAGCGTGGCGGCGAAGGCGTCGAGCGTGTCCTTGCTTTCGGTTTCGGTCGGCTCGATCATCATCGCTTCGGGCACGGTTTGAGGGAAATAGACGGTCGGCGCGTGGTAGCCGTAATCGAGCAGACGTTTGGCGATATCCATCGCCGAGACGCCCCTTTCTTTTTTGATATCCGCCGCCGACGCCACAAACTCATGCAGGCAACGCTCGCCCTGCGGCGAGGGCAAAAAGTGTTTGACCTGGCTGAGCAGGTAGTTGGCGTTGAGCACCGCGTTTTCGGAAACCCGCCGCAGGCCGTCTGCGCCATGCGTGCGTAAATAACAATAGGTGCGAACCAGAACGCCCACGTTGCCGAAGAAGCTGCGCACGCGGCCGATCGATTTTGGGCGGTTGCCTTCGAGCGCGTATTGCTCGCCGTTGCGCACCACGACCGGCGTCGGCAGGAAGACGCCCAGCGTTTCGGTCACGCAGATGGGCCCCGCGCCGGGACCGCCGCCGCCGTGCGGGCCGCTGAATGTTTTGTGAGGATTGAAATGCATCATGTCGGCTCCGAAATCTCCGGGTCGGGTCACGCCCAGAATGGCGTTCATGTTGGCGCCGTCAAGATAAATCAGGCCGCCCGCCGCATGCACCATTTCGGAAATTTCGGCGATTTGCTCATCAAAAATGCCCAGCGTGCTGGGGTTGGTGATCATAAAAACGGCGGTTTGGTCGTCGAGTTTCGAGCGGAGGTCGTCGAGGTCGACGTAGCCGTTGGCGCGGCTCTTGACCGAAACGGCGTCGAACCCGGCCATGCGCGCGCTGGCGGGATTGGTGCCGTGGGCGGAATCTGGGGCCAGCACCTTGGTGCGTTTTTCCTGGCGGTCTCGAAAATAGGCGGCGGCCACCATGAGCGCTGTCCATTCGCCATGGGCGCCGGCGGCGGGTTGTAAGGAAACAGCCGGCAAGCCGGATATTTCGGCCAGCATGTCTTGCAGTTCGTGGAGCAAGGCCAGCAGGCCTTGAATCGTTTCTTCCCGCTGATACGGATGCAGATTTAACAGCCCCGGCAGCGAGGCCTCTCGCTCATTCCGCTTGGGATTGTACTTCATCGTACATGACCCCAGCGGATAAAAGTGCGTGTCGACCGACATATTCAGCGTCGATAGATTCGTGAAGTGCCGCACGACATCCGGCTCGCCCAGTTCCGGAATTTGCGGCGGTTGCTCACTGATGGCGCCTGCCGGCAATAACGACGCCAACGCCTGCACGGGCACATCGCACTGCGGAAGCAACGCGCCGCGGCGGCCCGGCTGGGAAAGTTCAAACAGAAGTTGGGTTGCGGAGGTGTTACGCATAAGGGGCTTTTATATTTTTAGAAGTTCTACAAAAGAAATTTTTGCCACAGAGAGCACAGAGTTCTCAGAGAAGTTGAACGACGAATGCTTTTCTCGGTGAACTCTGTGTGCTCTGTGGCTAAACCGTTTCCCGCTGAATCGTGAAGCGGGTCGTAGCCAAGGTCTTCAAACAGGAACGGCCGATTGTTCGGAAACGCCGCTGAGGGAGCGAACCAGTCGGTCGATTTCCGCGCGCGTGCGTTTCTCGGTAACCGTCACGAGGAAACAGTCAGACAGGTCGTCATACCAACGCCCCAGCGGAACGCCGGCCAACAGGCCTTCGCCGCAAGCGCGTTTCATTAAACCTTCAACATCGCCCGCGCGATCGCGAACGACAAACTCCTTAAAAAACGGTTGCTCGAATGCCAGGGTGAAGCGGTCAGACTTGGTTAATTCCGCAGCCGCGTAGTGTGCCTTTTGCAGGCAAAGCTCCGACGTTTCCCGCAAGCCTTGCGGCCCCATGGCGGCCAGATAAATCGTGGCGCGGAGCGCGAACAGCCCCTGGTTGGTGCAGATGTTGCTAGTGGCTTTGTCGCGACGGATGTGTTGTTCGCGGGTTTGCAGCGTGAGCACCCAGCAGCGGCGACCGCGACGGTCGACCGTCTCACCGGCGATGCGCCCCGGCAGGCGGCGGACAAATCGTTCGCGGCAAGCCATGATTCCCAAGTACGGCCCGCCGAACGACATCGGGCTTCCCAGTGATTGCCCCTCCGCCACGACGATATCGACGTCCATTTCTCCAGGACGTTTCAGCAACCCCAGACTGATCGGGTCGAACACCATGACGAGCAAGGCGCCTTTTTCGTGAGCCGCCCCGGCCAGCGCTTCGACGTCTTCCAGGCAGCCGAAAAAGTTGGGGCTTTGCACCACGACGCAAGCGGTGTTTGAATCGATTTCAGCAGCTATATTCTCTACGGCTGTGTTTTTGACATCGCCGCCATTTGCGGAGGCCACCGTGACCAACTCCGTATCCAGATTTTCCAAATACGTTTCCAGCACCTGCCGGTATTCAGGATGCACGCTATCGAGCACCAACACCTTGCCGCTGCGTTTGGTCACGCTCATGGCCATCAGCACGGCTTCGGCGGTGGCGCTGCCGCCGTCGTACAGACTGGCGTTCGAGACCTCCATCGCCGTGAGTTGGCAGATCAGGGTTTGATATTCAAACATCGCTTGCAGATTGCCCTGGCTGACTTCCGGCTGGTACGGCGTGTACGACGTATAATACTCGCCGCGCGAGGCGATGGCGTCGACCACGGCGGGAATGAAGTGGTCGTAACTCCCGCCGCCGAGAAAGCAAACCTTCTCGCCCGCCGGCTGGTTTCGGGCGGCTAACTCAGCCATGTGCCGCGACAGCTCCATTTCCGTCAAAGCGGGGCCCATTTCCAGCGGACGGTCCAAACGCAAGGCCGAGGGAATTGAGGTGAATAGGTCGTCGAGCGAGGAAACGCCAATGGCTTCGAGCATGGCGCGTTGTTCGTCGGGCGTGTTGAGAATGTAGGGCATGGTGTTTATTGAGCTTCTTGGCATTGCTTTTGATAAGCGGCAAAATCGAGCAGGTTGGCCAGACCGGCGTCGTCGCTGACCTTGATTTTGATCAGCCAGCCGGCGCCGTGCGGATCGTCGTTGATGGTGTCGAGCGCATCGGCCAAGCCGCTGTTGACTTCCAACACTTCTCCGGCGACCGGCGTGTATAAATCGCTCACCGATTTGACCGACTCGATTTCTCCGAACGATGCGCCCGCTTTCAAGGTTTGACCGACTTCCGGTAAATCGATAAAGACCAAATCGCTGAGCTGCTCCACGGCGAAAGCCGAAACGCCCAACGTGGCGATTTTGCCGTCGGGGCCGTCAGAGAGGAACACCCATTCGTGCGTCGGGGCGTAAAGCAGTTCTTCTGGTTTCACGATGATTCCTTTTGTTGAGGGCATGTCCGCAAATAAGTTTGCCGGCTGTGGTTCAAAAAAGCCCGGCATTTTCAAAATGCCGGGATCTTAACGCGGCGAGCCATGTTTTGGGCCGATGCTAACTTCGCGAATAAAAAGGGAGTTTTACCACGCGGGCCGGCTCCAGGCGATTACGAATTTGAACTTCCACTTCGGCGCCTTCATGCGCCAACGCGGGCGGCAGGTAGGCCATCGCGATCGGCTTTTGCAAGGTCGGCGAAAATGTGCCGCTCGTAATTTCACCCACCACGGCGCCATCGGCTTGCACCGGAAAATGCTCGCGGGGAATGCGGCGGCCCAACATTTCCAAGCCGACGCGGCGGGGAGCGTCAGCCCGATTTTTCAATGCTTGCAGTGCTTCACGCCCGACGAATTCTCGGCCGGTGAGATTCACCGCAAAGCCCAGCCCCGCCTGGTAAGGATCGATCTGCTCCGTCAATTCATGGCCATACAGCGGCATGGCGGCTTCCAAACGCAGGGTGTCGCGGGCGCCAAGACCAGCCGCCTTGGCGCCGAGCGAAGCGCCGCGTTTGAGAATTTCGGTCCAAACGTTTTCAGCCGCGTCGGCGGCCACCGTGATCTCGCAACCGTCTTCTCCCGTGTAGCCGGTTCGACTGAGCACGCACGGCGCGCCGAGTATTTCGGTCCAAATGCCGGTGTAGTAACCCAACTTCGCCAGCGGCGCCGCAAGCAGCGGGTCGACCATTTCAATGGCGTGAGGACCTTGCACGGCGAGCATTGCGGTGGTTGGCGTTTCGTCGACATAAGCGGCGTCGAAACCGCTGAGTTGGGAATCGATCCAGGCCATGATTTTTTGCCGGTTTCCGGCGTTCACCACCATCGCGAAATACGGCGTTCCGGTGGGGTCGGCCAACCGGTACACGAGCACGTCGTCGAGCACGCCCCCGCTTTCGTTCACGATCAGGGCATAGCGGATTTTGCCGGCCGCCAGGTTGTCCACGCGCCGCGTGACGAGGCGGTCTAGAAACGCACCGGCGCCAGCGCCGGAGAAGCGCAGACGCCCCATGTGCGAGACATCGAACAACCCCGCCCGGGTCCGCGTGGCTTGGTGCTCCTCCACGATGGAATGGTATTGGACCGGCATCGACCAACCGGAAAAGTCGACCATTCGGCCGCCATGCGCCGCATGCCAAGCGTGCAACGGTGTTTGCAGTAACGGGGTGCTCATCGGATTTTTGCAAGCAGGCGGCCAAACGAGGCGACTGGTCGCGAAAGAGGATATCAAAAGGCGTCTGGGGAGAGCCTGTCATTGTACCGCTCCCCCCGTTCGACGCCAGTGGTTGGTCGCACCGCGCGCCGTTGGAGTTCATGCTTTAGCATGTTTTCTTTTCTTCTTGCTTCGACGAAAGCACGCCAAAGCGTACACTCCAACGGAGCATGCTCTTTATTCTTGCGGGGCGAAGTGGCGCAGCGCCAGTTCCTTGACGGCTTTGAGGTCGAGTTTGCCGGTTCCCAGCATGGGCAGTTCGTCGACTTGCAGAAAACTATCGGGCGAGGGGATGAACAGGTTCGGCAATCCGGCTTCCGCCAGACCGGCACACAATCCTTGCGGCGTTTTTTCAATCACCGTATGGAGCACGATCAGACGCTCCCCTTTTTTGGCATCGGGCACGGCAGTAACCACCGCCTGGATGCCGATTTCGTCGTCCACGCCGATCAATTCGGCCAGCGTCTCTTCGATCAGAATGTGTGGAACCATCTCGCCGCCGATTTTGGAAAAACGGCTCTCGCGGCCCGTGATGTGAATGAAGCCGTTCTCGTCGAGCAGCGCGATATCGCCCGTGACATACCAACCGTCGCGCATGACTTCCGCAGTGAGGTCGTCTCGCCCGAGGTAGCCCCGCATGACGTTAGGACCCGAAACCAGCAGCATTCCCGCTTCGCCCACGCCAAGTTCCTCACCCGTTTCAGGATGCACGATTTTCGCCGACACGTAGGGAATCGGCCGGCCCACGGAGCCTTCGCAGCAATCGGCCTTTTGGGCGTCTTTCGAGCGGCTCTCCGGCACGTTGACCGATACCAAGGGCGCGAGTTCGGTCGTGCCGTAACCTTCCACCGGGCGCACGCCGAACTTTTCCTCAAAGGCGTCGCACAACGACTTCGGCAATTTCTCGGCGCCGGCCACCACGACGTCAACCGTTTGCAGATCTTCCTTCGTGCAGCGTTTCAAATAGCTGCGGAGGAACGTGGGCGTGCATAACATAACCGTGCATTGATACTGCTTGCAAAGTTTGCCGATTCTACGGGCGTCGAGCGGACTGTAATGATAGATGCCCTTGACATCGAGTTTCATGGCGCCCCACAGCGTGATCGTGTAGCCAAACGAATGGAAGAATGGCAGCACGCCGAGGAGGACGTCGTCGGGCGTGAGGTGAATCACTTGCTCAATGGCCTCCACGTTGGAGCCGATGTTGCCATAGGTGAGCATCACGCCCTTGGGCGCGCCGGTGGAGCCTGAAGTGAAAATCAGCGTCATGATATCGTCGCCGCGAATTTGATCGAGCCGCAACGCTCGAACCAGCACCGCCGAGGGAAGTACGTAAGCTTGCAGCGCCGTGGTGATTTTATCGGCCAGCGTGAGGTGTTGTTTGAGGTCTTCGAGGTAGGTTATTTCGGCGTCGAGGTTGAAGTTCATTTTGTCCATGAACTTGCGGCTGGTGAGCACGCGTTTGGCGCCGCATTGCTCCATGCAGGCGTTCAACACTTCCGACGACGCCGTGTAATTCAGATTCACCGCAATGCGGCGGTCGAGCGTGAGGGCGAGGTTCGTCATCAGCCCGCCGGCGGAGGGCGGTAATAATACGCCGACATATTCATCGTCGGGCGCGAGCACTTCGCGCCGCAGCAGCCGCCGCAATATCAGCGTGCGCATGAGCAATTGCCCTCCCGACAACGCGCCGCTCATGGAATCGGCCGCTTTCAAGGTGAACGGGCGGCGTTTGCAATTTCGGATAAACGAAACCGGCGGCGGCGTAATACGATCGATGTGTTGTTCCACGGCTTGAGTGCTCAATTCTTGAACCGCCTGACGCACGCGATGAGGGTCGTCGGGGTGCGGCAGCGGCTTACCGAAATAGATGGAAATAGGATAAGGTATCCGGCGAGGCCATTTCCAAAAGAACCTGCCGCCTTCGAAGCTAAAGATACTACCCCACAGCCCGTCGAGGTAGACGGGAATGACGGGGGCGTCGACTCCTTTCAATACTCGCATCATGCCCGGCTTAAATGACTCAATCTGGCCGGTGTGCGTGATATCGCCCTCCGGGAAGATACACACAAGCTCCCCGTTTTCCAGGGCTTGGCGTGCGGTTTTGAGTGCTTTTACCACCGAACGCGAGCCGGGCGTGATCAGAATGGCGCCCCAAAGATTCGCCAGCCAAAGCATCACAGGACTGCGGAAATTGCCTGCGTAAGCCAATATATGAACGGGCCGCGAACTGGTCAGCAGCAGCAAGATTCCATCGATCCAGGAAACATGGTTGGGCGTTAGCAACGCGCCGCCGTGCTCCGGCAGGTTTTCCCGGCCATACACGCGAATGCGGTAGAACGTTCGGCTCAACATCCAAACGAAAAAGCGAATCGAGGCTTGCGGAATCACCAACAGGATGTAAAGGAAAACCGGAACGGTGAGGCAGCCGGCCAATAGAAAAATCTGCCGCGACGTGAGCAGCGGAGATAAATGCCCCGCGTCTGCGCCGGCCGCGTTTCCCACCGCCGCCTCGTAAATGGGGGTTCGCAAGACGGCGAACAACAAGGCCGAAATTAGTACGCCGGAAAACGTGAGAAAATTCGAGGCCGCCAATATGGATCCGCGAACTTCCTTTCGGCTGCGGTGTTGCATGTAGGCTTCCAGCGGAACATTGAACAGCCCGGCGCCGGCGCCCAGAAAGAACAGGAGCAGGCAGGCGAAGTAGAAGTCGGTTGTCCAGGAGGATGCGTGCGTGAAGATGTCGCCATCGACCAAAAACAGCAACATCGCGCTGGCCGAAACCAATGCCGCCCCCAACGGCAAAATACCCAACTCCACGCGTCCGCCCGACCAAATCCCCGCTAGCACGCTGCCGATGCCCACGCCCAGCACCAGCGCGATCAAGAGTGGAGTTTTGGCCGACTCCGTCGCGGCGCCGCCTTCCATGGCGAATTGATCGATGTTCATCTGCGCCAGCGCGCCTATCGACCAGAAGAACACGATTCCGAGCGCCACGCGCAACATCGCCCGTTCGGCGGCCAAGGTGCGCATGTCGCGAAAGGTTTGCGTGAAAGCGTTCCAGGGAATCGTGCGGAGAGGATTCGCCGCCGGTCGATGTCCTACCAAGTAGCTGCAAAATACTCCCACCACCGCCAACCCCAGCAAGATGGCCGACGGCAGCCAGATATTTTCCGTTCCCCGGTGGCCGGCGACGTCGCTCAACCAGCTTCCCAATCCCATGCCCAGAACCGTCGAAACAACGGTGGTCAAGCCGAACAGTCCGTTGGCCTTCGAGATATCGCTGGCGGGCAATATTTCGGGAATGCATCCCAATTTGGCGGGAGAGAACAAGGCGCTTTGGGCGCCCATCAGAAACACGACCGCGAACAGCATCCAGAATTGCCCCGACACTATAGCCGCCACGCCCGCCGCCATGATGAAAACCTCGGCCCACTTGCAAGCCACGATGACATCGCGTTTGCGAAAGCGGTCGGCGAAATATCCCGCCAACGAAGCCAGCACCAAATACGGCGCCACGAAACAGACCGTGCCCTGCATCAGCACCACGCCCGCTTCCTCCGGCGCCACGTAGTCTTTGCCGATGCCGATAATCAACCAGCGAAAAACGTTGTCGTTGGTCGCGGTGAGCAGTTGCGTGGCGACCAGCCCCATAAAACCGCGCGACCAAATCCTCGAATGCTGGTTGCCGGATGTGTTGTCGGTTGAGTTGCCGGTTGTAGCGGCGGGCGCTGGGGAGTCGGTCTCTTTCGCCGCCGCGTTACCGCGTTCTGCATCTTCTGTAGGCTGCGGCATGGCGTTACTTCCTGGCGTGGGGCGACGGTTTGGAATGCACGCTTCAGCGTGGTGGCGTACGCTCCAACGGCGCGCGCCACGCGCTCACGCCGCCCGGTTTTCTCGGCGTTTCAGTTTTCGCAATCGCCGCCGCTCGGCTTTTGACAAAGAGGCTTCGCCTTGCTGCGAAGTATCTTGACCCTCGAAGGGCAACACTGCCGGCGCTGCTTCTGGCTTCGTCTTTTTCGGGGACGCAACGAGTTTCGGCTGAGGCGCCGTCACTTTCTTGTCGACGACAGGCGTCTTCTCGGCGGCGGGCTTCTTCTTCTCTGCGGCCGGAGTTTCGAGGGCGTCTTTTTTTCGCTGGGCGGCGGCGGTTTTCTTTTTCGCCGCCAGTTGGCGAGATTTGGTGCGCGGCGCCGTTGTGAGCAAACCTTGCGATTCGAGCACCACTCGCCGGCAATACACCAAAATGCCGAACAGAAAAAACATGCGGCTCGCCATGCCTGCGCCCTGCACAAGCAACGCGATATCGGTCATCGCCGTATCGGGCGCCGACGCTGGCCCGAACCAACCTCCCAAAAAATCAACCGGCGCCAATGAAGTTTGCAACACGACGGCTACCGCGTAGGCTGCCGCCGAGAGGGCCAAGGGGATGAGTCCGCCGGTCGAATTTCGCATCTCGACCGCCAAGCGAACGAACCATGCCGCCGCCAGAGGCGCCATGAGCAACAACGCGGCCCGATCTCCTAAATGGGCGATTCTTGGTCCTAACAAAATATGTAGTGAGGCGTTCAACGCTTCGTGAACCGATGTCGACGCCGCTGCGCTGGCCAACACCAGAAAGGCGGCGGTCCAGAGCCAGACCCGATATCGTCCCCGGTAATCGTCCAAACGATGCCGCCGCAGCAGATACACCTGAACCGCGTAGAATGCCGCCGCCAACAGAAGAGAAGATGAAAACCAGGCAACCAGCGAATTAGGCCGGCTGGCGTCGAACATGTCCCAGGAGCCAAACGGCGCCGGCGGCAGCCACGTTGCGGCAATCGCGTGCAGCCAGATGAGTCCGACCACGGTGCTGGCGCCCAGCAGGAAAATGACCAGAAGCGTCCAGGGGCGGGTCGGCGCGACATCCAGCAGCAGAGGCTGGCATTCTCTCAAAGCCGAGGAGGAATAGGCGGCGGTCGATGCGGCGGCCGATTTCCGGCTTGCTTTACTTTTTTTTGGAGCGGACTCCGTGTTCTCCTCCACCAGGTTTTCTTCCCGCAAAACGCGCCGCCGGCGATCGTCGCGTTGCCCGCTTCTTCGAAATTCCATCGAAATTGTGGTCCATCCTTGGTGTGGTCGTCTGCTGGCAAACTAAGAAGACGTGGAGCCAGATCCCGAATTACCGGGCTTCTGAATCGGAATGTTGTTTTCCGCGATTCTAAACCCACGGCTCTACACGAAACTTCGGCACAACTCGCAATTCTTCTTCACTCTTCGCTACGACCTACACAAAAAAGGGAGTTCTCTTCGCCAAGCTCGTACTTCCCCTAACTTCTCGTGGGAATCCTGGAAACTCTTCCCCTTCCGCCGAAACAAATCGCTCAAACCGAGGTTTCATACCTCAAGGGCCGATATGAGAACATTTGCATAAACCCGAGGTAATTGTGTCAAACCAGCCCCTGCAAAGTATACAATGAGAGCGCCATGGTGCGTTTCCTCCAGGGGTTCGGCGGACCAACAAACGGCAGTTTCGTTCTTGGTATTATTTTTTTGGCGAAAGGAGCCTACAACGTGAAATCTCAAAAACCGGTTGGCGAGGCCGGTGGGTCGGCGGTATCTCGGCGAACATTCCTGCAAACAACATCGGCGGGCGCCACGGTGCTGGCAGCCGGCGCCTTTTCTCCCTTGGCCTACGCCAAAGATGTTTCGGAAGCCAAAACGCCGGAATCGTTGGTGGGCGTGCTCTACGAAACGCTCAGCGCCAAGCAAAAGGCGATCGTGGCCTTCGACTGGGAGCACACCGAAGAAAAACGAGGACTGCTGCGGACGCGCGTCTCGAACAATTGGCACATCACCAAACCGCCGATCGGCAGCGATTTCTTCACCGGCGAACAACAAAAACTCATCCGCTCGATTTTCGAGGGTTTGATCCAACCCGAATGGCACGCCAAGTTTTACAAACAGCTCCAGGACGACGCCGGCGGGTTTGGTCGTAGCCAGAACATCGCCTTGTTCGGAAAACCGGGCGACGGCAACTTTGAATTCGTCATGACCGGTCGACACATGACCCTCCGCTGCGACGGAAATTCGGCCGACCACGTGGCTTTCGGCGGCCCCATCTTTTACGGCCACGCCGCGCAGGGCTTCAACGAAAAGCCAGACCACCCCGGCAACGTTTTTTGGGAACAGGCCTTGGCGGCTAACAAAGTTTACCAAATGCTGGACGGCAAACAGCGCAAACTGGCCGAGGAATCGGAAACGCCGTACGAAGGCGACGCCGAATTCGTCGGCAAGAATGGCGACTTCCTGGGAATTCCCGTGGCCGATCTTTCCGCCGACCAACAGGCCGAAGTCGGCAAGGTGCTCAACAAACTGATCGAGCCGTATCGCCAAAGCGATCAAGACGAAGTCGTGGCTTGTTTGAAATCGCAGGGCGGTCTCGATAAATGCCATCTGGCCTTCTTCACCGATGGCGATATCGGCAACGACCGCGTGTGGGACAACTGGCGGCTTGAAGGCCCCTCGTTTGTCTGGCATTTCCGCGGCGCCCCTCACGTTCATGTGTGGGTGAACGTCGCGAACGACGCATCGGTAAAACTCAACGCGTAGCGTACCGGCTGAAAACATGCGAAAAAAAAGCCCGGCATTTTGAAAATGCCGGGCTTTTTTGCCATGTATTCCGTAGAATTGGAATTCATGCTTGAGCATGGTTTCCTGCGAGATAACCGATTAAGGAAAAACAACCTAAAGGTTGAACTCCAACGGATGTAATATGAAAAATGATTTTGCTCGGCCTCTGGCCTTCAGTGCGTTCGCAGTTTTGCTATTGCGGCTGCCGGTCGTAACGTTGGCCGATGAAGCCAGTGCGGTCAATGGCATGGTGGCCACGGTGCAGCCGATCGCGACCGAAGCCGGCGTGGCTGCGTTTCGCGCCGGAGGCAATGCGATTGACGCCGCCATCGCCGCCGCGCTGACATTGGGCGTGGTCGATGGACATAACTCGGGAATCGGCGGCGGCTGTTTTATTTTGATACGTCTAGCCGACGGACGATTCATCGCCATTGATGGCCGCGAAACAGCGCCCGCCCTGGCCACGCGAGATATGTACCTCCGCAATGGCAAACCGCAAACCGAGTGGAGCCAACGGGGGCCCTTGGCCAGCGGAACGCCCGGCGCCTTGGCCGCTTATGAAATGGCGGTGCGTAAATTTGGACGCCGCTCCCTGGCAAGCCTGCTCAAGCCGGCGGCGAAAATCGCCCAAGAGGGCTTCGTGCTGGATGCCGCCTACGCGGGCAGAATCAAAGCCAAAGCGGCGGAGCTGGCGCGTTTTCCCGGTTCGCGGGCCATGTTTCTCAATGCCGATGGTACACCGCGCCAGGCGGGTGAAGTCCTCAAGCTGCCCGATTTGGCCAATACGTACCAGTCGATTGCCGAAGAAGGCGTCGAGTGGTTTTATCAAGGTCCTTTCGCGGCGCGGGTCGGCGCCTGGATGAAGAAAAACGGCGGTGTGTTGCGAGCCGACGATTTCGCCCGTTACGAGCCGCGCATTCGTCGTCCGATTCAAACAACCTATCGCGACCTAACCATCGTGGGCTTCCCGCCTCCCAGTTCCGGCGGCGTGCATGTGGCCCAGATATTGAACATTTTGGAGCATTTTGATTTGCGAAAAATGCATCGGCGGAGTCCGGCGGAGTACACGCACGTGGTGGCGGAGGCGATGAAGTTGGCCTTCGCCGACCGAGCGGTTTGGTTGGGCGACCCCGACTTCGCCCGCGTGCCGCGAGGACTAATCTCGCGGCAATACGCTCAAGAATTGGCCGGCCGCATTTCGCTCGACCACGTTATCGAAGTACCGCATGCCGGCCGGCCTCCACGCGCCGCCAAAGACCTCTTCGGCAAACACACCACGCATATCGCGGCGGCTGATCGCGAGGGCAATTGGGTCGCGATTACGGCCACGGTGAACACCACGTTTGGATCGAAGGTGGTCGTGCCCGGAACCGGCGTGGTGCTCAACAACGAAATGGACGATTTTTCCATCCAGCCGGGAGCGCCCAACGCCTTTGGATTGATCGGCGCCAAGGCCAACGAAGTGGCGCCGGGCAAACGTCCTCTTTCGAGCATGAGCCCCACCATTGTGTTGCGAGCGGGCCGCCCCGTGATGACGGTCGGCGCGGCGGGCGGTCCTAAAATCATTACGCAGGTGGTGTTGGCGGTGTTCAACTATTTCGATTTGAAAATGTCGTTGGCCGAATCGTTGGCCGCCGCGAGATTCCATCACCAGTGGCGGCCCGATAGGCTGGTGCTTGAACGCACGTTCGATAAGGAAACGGCCGAAAAACTACCAGCCATGGGCCATCATTTGCAACGCGCCGCCAGCATGGGCGTATCGCAGGCGATTGCCGTTTCGCCCGACGGGAAGCGATTGCTCGGCGTTTCCGATCCTCGCGTCGGCGGCCTGGCGGCGGGTTATTGAGCGGTTGGTTATTGCGAGGTTGAATTGGCGGTGTCTTCGATGTCGAACTGTTCGATGGCTTGGAGCAGTTTGGCGCGAATTTCCCGGATTCGATCGGCCGATTCGATTTTTTGGCCTTGCGCATCGGTGACATAAAAAACATCGACGACTTGATCCAAATGGGCGCCGATTTTAGCGCCCACAATGACCACGTCGAGTTCGTAAATCGTCTTCGAGATGGCGTACAGCAGGCCCATGCGGTCGTGGGCGAAAACGTCAATAATAGTGGCCCGGTCGGAGGTGCTGTTATCGCACACCACGCGCGTTCGCTGTTTGGCGTCGGCGGTCTCCTTGGCGGACGACGGCGGTTGCCACATTTTTCGGAATCCGGGAGCGACCTCCGTGGCCTGCCGCATCGACTTGACCAAATGTTCGCTGATTTCCTCAATACGGCTTTGCGGCGGTTGGCCGCTGAAATCGCCATCGCTTACATAAAAGCGATCCAGCACAAGACCATCGGCTAGGGTGTTGATTTCGGCGGATAGGATCTGCATTCCCTTGGCCGTTAATGCGCCGGTGAGTCGGTGAAAAAGCCCTTTGGAAACGCCGCCCTGGCAGCCGATGGTGTATTCCACGGCGTCAAGCTCCGGGCGATAGCGGCCGTAAGCGAAAGCTCCGTCGGCCGGCAAGGCGTACAGCCGATGCAGATCGGAAACGATGGTTTCTTCTCGCTCAGGCTCCAGACACACCGGCGGCAGCGCGTTGACTTGCTTCCGCCACCAAGCGTAATCGGCGGAAGCGTGTTCCCGTAATTTCGCCTTGCGTTTCTCCGACCAAGCGTCCTTGCCCGACGCCCCGACGCTGCCGGTGAGGCGCCGCATCGTGCGGTGGTATAACTCGGTAATCAGCTCCAGTTTCCATTCGTTCAACACGCCCGGCCCAACGGCGGCTAGGTCGGCGCAGGTGAGCACGTAAAGCATTCGCAGCACCTGGGGCGAACCGACGTCGGCCGCGAACTGAACCACCAGCGCGGCATCGTGAATATCTCGCCAGAGCGCTAGGTGGGCCATGGTCAGGTGTTCGCGAACCAGGAATTGAAGCATTTCGGCGTCTTGTTCGGGCAGTTGCAGCCGGGCCGCGGTTTCACCCGCCAACCGCTCGCCCACAATGCTGTGATCTTCATCGAACCCCTTGCCCAAATCGTGAACCAAAAGGGCCAAATGCAATACCGACTTATTCCGCACGCCGCGATACGCCTCGCCCA
Organism: Planctomycetaceae bacterium; assembly: GCA_003233175.1. GTDB lineage: Bacteria > Planctomycetota > Planctomycetia > Pirellulales > Pirellulaceae > SZUA-33. The sequence goes on from QIKY01000402.1 coordinate 16,731, forward strand.
GCGGCGAGTTGTCGTCGAGGAAACTGGTGGCCGCCTCGACCGCGCGAATGCAATGTTCGTCGATGGTGTATTTGTGATACGAATTGAATTGCATCAAACAACGAGCATGACGCATGGCCGGCACGATTTGCTCCAGCACGCGAAGTTCGTGGAGCCGGCGGAGCAAGCCGCCTAGCCGGCCGGGCGCGCCCATCATGGAAAGAAAACGCTCGTTGGCTTCGGTCGTGAGTTCGACGGTCGGCTGTTGCAACATCGACTCGCGAATCGTATTCCAAGTGGCGTGATCGATGCGTGCGTGGTACAGATTCGAAAGATCCATCAATCGTAATACTTCGGCGATATCGCCTTGCACTTTTTTCAGACCGCGCCGCGTCGCGCTGATGTGTCGAGGACTGACGCGAAAATCGCCCTCCACCTGGTGGCTGAACATGGCGTGGAACACGGCCGACGACCATGAGTTTGTTCGAGAACTGGCGACGAAGTTCGTCATGATATGCCGAATGGCGCCGGTGTGTTCGAAATAGGCGCGCATGAATTCCTCCACCGGAAGCGCGTCGTCTCGGCCCTGGCACTCGAACAATTCGGCAATGCGCACCTGCTCGGGCCGGGTGAAAATATCGTTCGGTTTTCCGGCGTGAAAGTGCAATTCATTCCGCAGTCGGAGCAGGAATTCGCGCGCCGCGCGAAGTGCGGCGTAGTCGTCTTCGGAGAGCAAGCCGGCCATGCGCAAACTGCTCAGCCGTGTCTCCCCGGTGCGCGTGAACCCCACCCAGCGAACCAATTGGATATCACGCAAGCCGCCCCGCGAACGCTTGATGTTCGGCTGCAACAGGTAGGCCGATTCGCCATACTGCTGACGCTCCTTGCGACGCGCGGCGCCAAGCGCCGCAACGTGTTTGCGCTGGCGGTTCATCGTTTCGCGGCGAAACCGCTGAATGTACTTCGTGTACATCTGCACGCTGCCGCCGATAAACCGCGACTCCGCCAAAGACGTCAGCACGCGAGGATCTTGTCTCGCCATGAAGCAGGCGTGGGCCGGCGTACGGACGCTAAACCCGAGATCAAGCCCGGCGTCGAAAATGTCTTGCATGAGCCGCTGGGCCAACGGCGCGATGCGGGCTTCGGCGTCGGGCTGATGTAGGAGCATGAGGTCGACATCGGAATACGGCGCGATATCTCGCCGGCCGTATCCGCCGTGCGGCACGAGTGCAATTTCCCCGGCCAAACCGCCGGCGTGCGATTCGTTCAAATCGTCCAACGCGGCAAGGTAAAGGTCATGCACGACGGCGTCGATCATATCGGTCAGATGCGCACACACCTGAATCCCGCGAGACCCGCTATCGTGCTGTTTGCGCAGTTTATCGCGTCGCTCGGCGAGCCGTTGTTTTGCTTCCACAACAGCGCGGCGAGGACCAGAGGCGGACATGACCAATTGCTCCCCTCAAGGGGTGTTCTCCACGAGTTCGAGCTTATCCGGATACAAGTTACCGGTTATCGCTCGGAAAAGCCCGGCATTTTCAAAATGCCGGGCTTTTAATTCCAAAAGGTGTTCTCCACAGATTACAGAGCGTCTTCGCCGGATTCACCTGTCCGAATGCGGAAGCAGTTTTGTAAGTCGGTGACGAAAATTTTGCCGTCGCCGATCTGGCCCGTTTGCGCGGTGCTCATGATGGTGTCGAGCACGGTTTTGAGGTTGTCGTCCGAACACGTGACCTCCACCTTAACCTTGGGCACGAAATCGACCGCGTACTCCGTGCCGCGGTACATTTCGGTATGCCCTTTTTGCCGACCAAAGCCGCGTACTTCGGTAATGGTCATGCCATGAATTCCCTGTTCGGTGAGAGCATTCTTGACGTCTTCGAGCTTAAACACCCGGATAATCGCTTCAACTTTTTTCACGGATTCTCTCCTTCTCTCCTGTACGTTTGAATTTTAGTACGGTTCTAAATGAAGATATAGCCCTCTTCACCATGCTCGCTGACATCCAGCCCTTGCACTTCGGCTTCCTGCGATACGCGCAGCCCCATGGTGGCGTCGAGAATTTTCAACAAGACAAGCGAAACGACCGCCGCGAAAACCCAAGTGACAAGAACGGCCACAATCTGGCCGATAATAATGCTGGTGTTTCCTTCGAGCAATCCGAGGGGGTTGTCGCCATCGATATTCCAACAGGCGCGGGTCGCGAAAACACCCGTAAGCACGGCGCCGAGCGTTCCGCCAACGCCATGCACGCCGAAGGCGTCGAGCGAGTCGTCGTAACCGAACTTCTTTTTTAACGTCGTGCAGGCCCCGAAACAGACCACTCCCGCCAAGGCGCCCATGGCCAACGCCGGCATTGGGTTGACAAACCCGGCAGCGGGCGTGATGCAAACCAACCCCGCAACAGCGCCCGAAGCCGCGCCCAAAACACTCGGCTTGCCGCGCAAAACCCATTCCATGGCGGCCCAGGCCACAGCGCCCGCCGCGGCCGAAAAGTGCGTGGCCGCAAAAGCGCTGGAAGCCAAACTATCGCTGGCCAGTTCGCTGCCGGCGTTGAAGCCAAACCAACCGACCCACAACATGGCGGCGCCCATGGTGGTGTAGGTCAGATTATGCGGGGGCATGGGGTCGTGTCCAAGGCCCAGTCGCTTACCCATGACCACCGCACACACCAGCGCCGTGACGCCGGAGCTAATATGCACCACGGTGCCGCCGGCGAAATCGAGCGCGCCGCCGGCCCAGGCGTGTTCGGTATTGAAGGCCAGAATGCCGCCGCCCCAAACCCAGTGGCAGAGTGGGCAATAAACGAGCGTGCCCCACAAAATGGAGAACACCACCATCGTGCTGAATTTCATGCGTTCGGCGAACGCGCCGCATATGAGAGCCGGCGTGATGATAAAAAACATGCCTTGGAAAAGCATGTGCGTGAGCAGCGGAATTTGAGCGGTTGTGCCGGCGGCGTACATCGGCGTGACCGGTTCGCCCGCGACGGGGTCCCAGTATCGCTGCACGCCGTTCATGAACAGATGATCTAGGTTGCCTATCCAGGGGTTGCCGCCGCCAAACGCCAGCGAATAGCCCCACAGCGCCCAGACGATGGTCATCAACGCCATCAGGAAAAGGCATTGCATCATCACGCCCAGCACATTCTTCTTCCGCACCAAGCCACCGTAAAACATGGCCAGTCCGGGGGCTGTCATGAACAGCACCAGCGCGCAGCTTGTCAGCATCCAGGCGTTGTGCCCCGCCAGCAGAGCTTCATCGACTTCCGCCTTGGTGGCCATCGCGACCGGCGGCGCGGCTTCGATTGCCGGTGCTTCGGCCACCGCCAGCGGGTCTGCCTCTTGAGCCGATAAATTATTTGCCGCCGCTAAGTGAAACACCAGCACCAGCGCGCACAATACCCCTTTCCATACGTGAGAGCGCATGAATCCGCCTTTCCAAAGTCAATCAAGAAATCAGGGGGAACAGCACACCGCCTTCCGGCCACCCGGCCGAATGCACCGCCCAATTTTTTCGGCCGTTACTCCGCCGGCGCCTGACGACGGGGATAGAAACGCAACGCACGCGAAAGCAATGTTATAACCACAGCCGAACAAAATTGCGAATCCCCGGTGTTCGAGGGGCGTTATTTTTCCCAAGGCTCTTCCACAAAACCGCCGTGGGCGTTGGCGGCGCGCGCCAGAACGAAAAGAAGATCGCTCAGCCGGTTCAAGCAGACCACGGTTCGCCCGCCCGCTTTTTCGCCCGCCTCGCGCTCGAGCGCCACGACGCGTCGCTCCGCCCTGCGGCAAACGGCCCGCGCGTTGTGCAAGGCGGCGGCGGCGGGCGTTCCCGAGGGAAGAATGAACACGGTTAAGGGCTTCGTTTGGATCTCGAACTGATCGATCAACCGCTCCAGTTCCGAAACGCCGGCGTCGGTTTCCTCCAGGTCTTTTTTATCGGTGTTGTTTTCTGTTGACGGCGCCGTGGCCAGGTCGGCGCCCACTTCAAACAACAAATGCTGGAGGCGTTTCAAAACAGCGTCAATCTCGGCCGGCGGCGTTGCGGCGCGCGCCACGCCCAACGCGCAGTTGCATTCGTCGACCGCGCCAATCGCCTCGATACGAGGGTCGTCTTTCGATACGCGCTGTCCGCGAAACAGGCCGGTGTTTCCTTGGTCGCCGGTTTTTGTGTAAATTTTCACCGAGTTTCCTGTTCCGAATAAGACGCCGTTCCCAGGAGGTTGGCTGATGCAGGCAGCCTTTTGCTCTATAATAATGGACTGTCCCGAACACATACGCTACGCGATGGCCTTCTCGCGCCCATCTTTTTTGAAAGCACCACCATGCCCCGCCCGCTACTCTGGTTTTTGTCGGCGTCTCTTTTTCTACTGACAAATTTTCTGGTTGCCGGCGATATCTCGGCCGACGATTCAAACCAAGGCGAACCGCCTGCCGCGCCCAAGATGTCGGCCCTGGAAAGCAAACACCTCAAAAATGTCCGCCAACTGACCTCCGGCTTCGTCAAAGCCGGTGAAGGATATTTTTCGCCCGACGGCCGCGAAATAATCTATCAAGCGATTCGCCCCGAGTATCCCTTCTATCAAATCTACAAGCAACCGCTGGCCGGCGGAAAACCGCAACTGCTCAGCACCGGGCGCGGCCGCACGACGTGCAGCTATTTCTCGCCCGACGGAAAAAAACTGCTGTTTGCTTCGAGCCATCTCGACCCCAAACTCAGCGACACCGAAGCCGCCGCGCGCAAGCAGGCGGAGGAAGATCGAAAAAGCGGCCGACGTCGCCGCTACTCCTGGGATTTTGATCCTTACATGGATATCTTTGAAGCCGATCTGGACGGCCACATTCGCAAACGCCTGACCACCCAACACGGCTACGATGCGGAGGGCGCCTACTCAAAAGATGGCAAATGGATCGCCTTTTGCAGCGACCGCGATGGCGACGCCGACATCTACCTGATGCGCTCCGACGGCTCCGATGTTCGCCAAATCACGAACGCGCCCGGTTACGATGGCGGGCCCTTCATTTCGCCCGACGGCAAGTGGATTCTGTTCCGCAGCGACCGCAAAAAACCGCAGTACTTGCAGCTCTATGTGATCGGCGTCGATGGCAAGCATGAAACCGCGTTAACCGACGACGTGGGTGTGAATTGGGGGCCGTATTGGCATCCCAGCAAACCGTATATTATTTGGGCCGGCGCCGATCACTCGAACCCCAAGGCGCGGCCCAACTACGATCTCTGGATGATGAAATACGAAACGGTCGACGGCGCCATCAAACCGGGGCCGATCACGCGCATCACCGATTCGCCCGCCGCCGATGTGCTGCCGGTGTTTTCGCCCGACGGAACGAAACTCATGTGGACCAGCACCCGCACGCCAGAGCACGCCAGCCAACTCTTTTTGGCCGACTTTGTCTTTCCGGCAGACAGCGGCTCTCCGGCGGATGGCGGCTCCCAATCGAACGGCGGAGCGCCCGGCGATGCAAAAAATTAAGTCGTGCGGCGTGCTCGTATTTCGCCGTCAGCCGGAACTCTCGTTCTTGTTGCTGGAGCATGCCGACCGCCTCGACCTGCCGAAAGGCCATGTCGATTCTGGTGAAACCGAACTACAATGCGCGTTGCGAGAGTTAGAGGAGGAGACGTCGATCACGCCCAAGCAAATTCAGTTGGAAGACGGCTTCCGCTTCACCCAAGAATATGAGGTCTGTTACCAGCGCACCGGCGGCGAGCGCAAACGTAAAACGCTGGTTGTTTTTCTGGGTTGGCTGGCCGACGATGTTTCGATCCAACTCACGGAGCACCAGGGGTATCGGTGGTGTGCGTGGCGCCCGCCGCATGAACTACAACCGCAAACGATCAACCCCTTACTGGCGTACGCCGAGCAATTTTTTTCCGAACGTTAGGCGGCGGGCCATCCTGCGGCGATGTTTCCGTTGAACACGATGTCGAAAACAACCATGCCTGCCAACGGCCGCGGAATCCTTGCTATCTGGCACGACCTTGCGCCTTCGAGCCGGAATGATTTTTGCGAATGGCATTCGCGGGAGCATATGCCCGAACGGCTCTCGATTCCCGGTTTCCTGCTGGGCTGCCGGTATGAGTCTGTCGATGGTTCTCCGCTGGTTTTTAATTATTACATGACGGAATCGCCGGCTACGCTTACATCGGCTCCTTATCTTGAGCGGTTGAACAACCCGTCCCCCTGGACGACGCGAATCATGCCCGCGCTCCGCGACGTGTACCGCGCCGCTGGGCGCGAAGTCGCCAGCGCCGGCGCGGGAGTCGGCGGCGCCATCGCAACGCTTCGCTTCAATACCGCAGCGAACCGCCGCCAGCAATTTCAGTCTTGGTTTGTCCAGCAGGGATTGCAAGAAGTGGGCGCCATGGCGGGCGTTAACAAAGTCCATCTGTGGCGAGCCGATAATTCCGCCAGCTCTATTGAAACGGTTGAAAGCAGCAAACGCGGCGGCAACTCGGAAGTGCGCGATTGGGCCGTCGCCATTGAAGGGTGCGACGTTTCGTGCGTCCGCGCCGCCAGCGATTGTCTGCAACGGCAACAGGCCTTTACGGAAACGCTGGAAAATAGTGCGCTGGTTGGAATTCACCGCCTGATGTTTCGCTTGGGCTCGTAGTGAATTGTGGCAATTCCTCCCGCGCCTCGTTACACTGGTAGCCGTGCGAAGTGTTAGTAAAAACCTCGGTTGCACAATATATATTCACCAGGACACGCTCATCATGAATCCGACCCAATCTTCCCGGCGGCGATTTTTACAAACCACGGCTGCCGCCGCCGCCGCGCCGTACTTTTTCACCGGCGCCAAGGGGCTCGCCGACGACGCCAAGGCCGCTTCGCCCAACGACCGCCCCATTTTGGGCTGCATTGGCACGGGCAGCCGCTGGCAGGCGGTCGGCCCCAACGCGATGAAATTCGCCGATTGCGTGGCGGTCTGCGACGCTGACCAAAACCACGCCGCTCAGGGCAAGGAAAAGGCGCAGGGCATTCAAGCCAAGAAGGGCCGGGAGCGGAAAATCGAGGTCTATGAAGACTACCGCAAGATTCTCGACCGCAAGGATATCGACGTCGTCACGATCGTCACGCCCGACCATTGGCACACGAAAATCGCGATCGAAGCGATGCACGCCGGTAAAGATGTGTATTGTGAAAAACCGCTCACCCTGACCATCGACGAAGGCAAGCAAATCATCAAGGCGCTCAAGGAAACGGGGCGCGTTTTTCAGGTTGGCACGCAACAACGTAGCGAAATGGGCGGCCGATTTCTCACGGCCGTGGCCATGGTTCGCGAAGGCCGCATCGGCAAGGTGAAACGCGTGGTCTGCAATATCGGCGGCGCGCCCACTAGTGGGCCGATTCCAGTCACTGAAGTTCCCACCGGATTGAATTGGGAGCTATGGCAAGGCCAAACGCCGGTGGTCGACTTTCGCTTCGCGCCCGACGGGCGGCGGGGAAAATCGCGCTGCCATTACGAATTCCGTTGGTGGTACGAATACTCCGGCGGCAAAATGACCGACTGGGGCGCCCACCATGTGGATATCGCCACGTGGGCCTTGGAAATGGGCGATTCGGGCCCGGTCAGCGTGGAGGGCGTTTTCGCCAAACACCCCGTGCCTTATAAAGACGGCCACGCCACGCTCGACAATCAATACAATGTGGCCACCGAATTCGACGTGAAAGTGATGTACCCCAACGGCGTGGAAATGCACATTCTCAGCAGTTCGCCCGATGGCAACGGCATTCTCTTTGAAGGCACGAAAGGCCGTTTTCATGTCAGCCGCAGCCGCATGAAAGGCAAGCCCGCCGAAGAGTTGGCGGCCAACCCAATCAGCCCAGATGTGATCACGAAACTTTACAAAGGCAAGCAGCCCGGCGACCATATGCGGAACCTGTTCGAGTGCATCAAAACGCGCGAGCAGCCGATTTCCGATGTTTACACGCACCACCGCGCCATGACGACCTGCCACCTCGCCAATATCGCCATTCGGCTGGGGCGGGGCCTCAAGTGGGATGCGGCTTCGGAACAGATCGTCGGCGACGCCGCCGCCAACAGCTGGCTCAAACGCGAGCAACGCCAAGGGTATGAAATCGAGTCTTAAGGTTGTTTTAGTGACGGGCGCTTCGGCGGGGTTGGGGCGGGAAATCGCCCGCGCATTCGCGGCGCACGGCGCGCATGTCGTGTTGGCGGCGCGCGGTCAAGCGGCGCTGGAGGCCGCCGTCAGTGAGATCCGGCAAAACGGCGGGAGCGCCACCGGCGTTTCCGCCGACCTGTTCGACGACGACTCCTGCGCCAACCTGATTCGCACGGTGCAAGAAAAATTCGGCCGTCTGGATGTGTTGGTCAACAACGTGGGGAAATCGTCGCGCGGGGAAGCTGCGCGCCTCTCGGCGGCCGATATGCAAGCGGCGCTCGACGCCAACCTCCTGCCGGCCGTTCGCTGCACGGGGCTGGCCTTGCCGTTGCTGCGGGAATCGGCCGGTTCGATTGTGAATATCGGCTCGCTGGCGTCGAAAACGGCCAGCCGATATCTGGGCGCCTACCCGGCCGCCAAGTTTGCTCTGGCCGGCTACACCCACCAGCTCCGTTTGGAATTGGCCGACCAAGGCGTTCACGTATTGTTGGTTTGCCCCGGTCCTCTGAAGCGAAACGACTCTGGCAATCGGTACGACGCCCAAGCCGCCGACTTGCCAGATGCAGCCAGCCGGCCCGGTGGCGGCGCCAAGCTCAAACAAATCGACCCCGCGCGCCTGGCGGAGAAAATTGTCGCGGCATGCCGCCGCCGGCAGCCTGAAATTGTTGTACCCGGCAAGTCTCGCATTCTCTTCGCGGTCAGCCAACTTTGGCCCACGCTCGGCGATTGGATTCTTCGCCGCATAAGTTCGTAAAGCGCGCGGCAGAAACAGATTCAAAGGAATTTGCCACAGAGGACACAGAGCACTCCGAGTGTGATAGATCGGATGTTGCCGATCGTTTTCGACTCTTTTCTCGGTGACCTCTGTGTCCTCTGTGGCAAAAACTATTTGGGTGGGCGTTATGCATTTGTGTATAAACAACGGCCTTGGAAGGCCAGGGCTTTTAACATCTTTGTTTGCTGCTTGCGAGAAGCTTGGCCGTGGAAACATGCGCTCCCGCTTTGCACCGCGTG
>QIKY01000107.1 GCA_003233175.1 Planctomycetaceae bacterium
AGATCTCACCGCCGCAACGGCCGCCGGAGATGTCGAAGCCGAAACGTCGCTGAAAAAAATTGCCGAACTCAACGAACAACTCAAGGAACTCGACGGACAGATCAAAAAACTAACGGCGACCATTGTCGAACGACAACAAGCAGCCACTCAAAAACAGTTCGACGATATCCGCCGCGTTGGGCTCACCGCCGCCATGATCGCGCCGCCCGGCTGGTTGGCCTACGGCGGTTTTTCCGCCATGGAGAACCGCCCGTTGCCCGGTTTGCTCGCCGCGCTCGGTTCGTGCTTGATCGGCGTTATCAGCCTGCGGATGTCGTACCGCGCAACCGTGCGATTCCACCAAGGCGACACTTCCCACAAAGCCGCTGTTCGCGCCGCCAAGAGACTCCGGGAGAAAAAAACAACACCGCCGCGCGCGCCTTCCCGATTGCTATTGCGCCGCCTGCCGTTGGTCTCGGAAGAAACGTCCACGGTGGCGTTGGCGAATTTTCGTTCGCTCACGCGGGCTGTTGAATCGCTCATGGCGCTGATCTCGCCGGTTGCCATGTTTGTCATCATGGGTGCGGTGCTGGCTTTCGGACCGCTTTCCAAAATGGCTGAATCGACGAAGTCTCTCCTGCCGCCGCTTTTAGGTCTTTGCGTGATCGGCATGGCGAACTTCGGCATATTGATGTTGCAGTTGAATCAATTTGGGATCGACCGCGACGGCTTCCGCTGCTACGTGCTCTCGCCCACGCCGAGAAAGGCGATTTTGCTGGGAAAAAATCTCTCCATGGCGCCGTTCTCGTTCGGCCTAGCGGGCCTCGGTTTACTGGCTCTGCAATGGGGCCTGCCATTGCACTTTTCGCATCTGCTGGCGTCGTTGGTGCAACTCGTTTCGATATTCTGCATCAGTTGTCTGCTGGGCAATCAAACCTCGATCCTGGCGCCGTTCGTAATGGCCAGGGGCGCGATGCAAAAGCGGAACCCCAATCTGACGGTCATACTCGTTCAAATCGCTTTTCTATTACTGCTGCCGGTCGCGATGCTGCCGGTGTTCCTTCCGCTGGGCGCCTATTACCTCCTGCGATTCCTTGGTTGGGAGTCGGCCATACCTGTTTATCTGCTGCTTTCACTGGCGGTGTTGGCGGGGGTTTTTTGGAGCGGCCATCACATTCTCGAATACCAAAGTCGGCTGTTCCAACGCCGAGAGCAACAAATACTAGCCGCCGTCACCGAACCAGCGGCTTAGCGCCGTTCGAACAATGAGTGTCGCCTTTCCTCCGCGGAAGGCGACGATTTTATGGAACCACCAATGGACACGAATAAACACGAATGATGACGGTTTGAAAATTCGTGTGTATTCGTGCCCATTGGTGGTTCCCTTTTCTTTGTCTATTTTTCCATCCGTTTCAATGCTTCGAGTGATAAGCACCGTTCAAACGCTGTCCAAAATCTATTTCATGCAATGGTGTTTTGGAATTCTCATCAAGCCGGAGGCTTGGCAGCCATTCGCTGGCGGCGTCGTGCCGCGGGTAAATTTTCATCTGCCGCTCGCCTTGCAGATTCGGCTGTGCGGGCTGTAGGGGTATTGCCTTTTTTTGTGCCTCGGCCGGGTGTCTGCTTTTGCCGTCAAGATTTCCCGCCACGCCCGTTACTCATACGCAACCTATGTTTTCGTGCGCCATTTTGAATGCTCCGTGCGCGAAATCGAACCCAACCCACAAAAACCAACGCCGAATCGGGAGGAACAGAAACATGAAAGGGGTCGTGTTTACCGAGTTTGTCGAGATGGTGGAAGAGACGTTTTCGCCGGAGTTAGTCGATGAGTTGTTCGGCGCGATCTCACTCCCCTCGAAAGGCGTCTATACTTCGGTCGGCACGTACGACCACAACGAACTGGTATCGCTGGTTGTGGAATTGTCGAGACGAACCGACACCGCGGTTCCCAGCTTGATTCACGCCTTCGGCAAGCACCTGGGAAAACAGTTCGTCGCCAAGTATCCGGCGTTTTTCGACGCCGTTGAAGATGCGTTCGGTTTTTTCGAGCAGATCGACGGATACGTTCACGTCGAAGTTCGCAAACTGTACCCCGACGCCGAACTGCCGCGATTCCACACCAGGAGAGTCGGCGAACACGGGTTGGAAGTGGTTTACGAATCGGAGCGACCCTTCGCAGATTTGGCGCACGGCCTGATCGAGAACACGATCGAGCACTATGGCGAATCAATCGATATCGAACGATCGTCAACCGACAACGGCGAAGTGTTCGTACTACGGCAGAAATGCGAGACGCTGTCATGCCAGGGTTAGACGGCGTACTAAGCCGTTGGGAGCGGGAGCGGGAGGCTCGAAAGCAGGCCGAGCACCTCTTGGAACAGAAGAGCCGCGACCTGTATGAGAGTAAACAGCAACTCGAAGATGCTCTCGCCAACGCTGAGTTGGCGACACGGGCGAAGAGTGAGTTTCTGGCGAACATGAGCCATGAAATTCGCACGCCAATGACCGCCATTCTTGGCTTCACCGATATTCTGCTCGGCAGTTTGGTTGAACCTGAAGACATCGCCGCCGCCCTCACGGTCAAGGAGAACGGCGAGTATTTGATCAACCTCATCAACGACATTCTCGATTTATCCAAAATTGAAGCCGGGAAGATCGAAGTCGAACAAATCGAATGCTCCCCTCATGAAATCGCGGCCGACGTATCGTCGTTGATGAGAGTACGGGCGTCGGCCAAGGGTTTGCAGTTGAAAGTTCATTTCGACGACGCTCTGCCTGAAACGATCCAGAGCGATCCCACTCGACTGCGGCAGATTCTCATCAACCTTGTGGGGAACGCGATCAAGTTCACCGAAACGGGCTCGGTTCTGATTGTTGCTCACTTGCTGAACGCTCCGGGCGCGGAGCCGAAGCTGCAATTCGACGTGATCGACACGGGAATCGGGATCGCCGAAGAAAAAATCGAAAAGCTCTTCCAGCCGTTCACGCAAGCCGACAACTCAACGACTCGGCAGTTTGGCGGAACCGGCTTGGGGCTCACGATCAGCAAACGCATGGCGGAACTCCTCGGCGGCAAGATTTCCATATCTAGTACGGTCGGCGAGGGAAGCACTTTTTCGGTCACGGTTGCCACGGGCGCCCTGGAGGGCGTCCAACGGATTCACGACGCCGTTGCATCGGCTCGTAACAAAGTGGTTGCAAAACGTTCATTAGACCACGAAACCGAAACTCCGCTGCGCAATCGTCGGGTGTTGCTTGCCGAAGACGGGCCCGATAATCAACGGCTGATTGGCTTCATCTTGAAGCAGGAGGGCGCGGAGGTCACGCTGGCTGACAACGGGCAGATTGCCTTCGATCTCGCCGCCGCCGCTCGCGCGGAGAAACACCCTTTCGATGTGATCTTGATGGACATGCAAATGCCGGTGCTCGACGGCTACGCGGCCACGCGCCGATTGCGAAACGAAGGGCACTCCGGCCCGATTCTCGCCTTAACCGCTCATGCGATGGCCGGTGATCGAGAGAAGTGCCTCAATGCCGGTTGCGATGACTTCCTCACCAAGCCGATCGACCGCAAGAAGTTGATCGCAACGGTAGCTGATTTCGCCTCGCGGCAAGCGGCCCTTGCCGCCAACGGTATTCGATAGCCGGTTGGCATTTGGCAACACCTCAGGAACCATCCCGAATTCACCTACCGAATTAAAAGCCCGGCATTTTCAAAATGCCGGGATTTTTTGAGTTACAACCGGTAACCTATTTCGGGACTGTTCCCTGCCGATCATTTCGCCGGCGCTTCTTCTTTAGGCTCTTCCAATCTGACGAGAAGCCATTGCTGCGTTTGGCCGTCCTCGAAATGCAGTAGTACGGGCGTGGTGTCTTGCGTTAGGTTCGAGATGCCCGTTTCCATGATCGGCCATTGTTTGCCGGCGATGCTCCATGCCGAACGCTGGCTTTTCTGATCAATCATGCCCTCGATGGGCTCCGATTTTTCAGTGGCCGTGTTCTGGAACGTTCCCGCGATGATGCCTTGTTTGTTGACGGCCAACTGCAGGAATAACGTTGGCGGCGGCCCCGATTTCTGGCCATCTTGCGTTACGGCGAACACGCCCAGCGGCATCCAGTCAACGGCGTCGTCCACTTGGGGAGCGCTGGCGGCAATGGCCTGCGCCTGTTGGGCGTATTCGTCGGCCGAGGCGACGGCGTTTTCCCCGTAGTAAACGGTGTCGCCTTCATAATAAACGTTCGCGCCATAGCTGTAGGAAACCGGCTCGCTCCAACCCCACGGGAGCCAACCAGTCACGAGGCCCCAAGTGGCCCAGCGATAAGGACGAGTCCAACGCCATCGCGACCAGTTGGGATGGCCCTTCCAAAAATCGTGACGCGGATGATAATCGCGAAACTGGTTGCGCACTTCATCGCGACGACCCTGGCGGCTCCCCAATCGCTCCTCGCGATTAGCGATTCGGTCGGGACGATTTCCCGCCAAACCATCGCCCGGTCGGGGGCGAACAGGATCAATGCCAGGACGCAGCCCTGGCCGTTGCGCAGGAAGTTGACCGGGGCGTTGGCCGGCGTTGGGCAATTGGCCTGTTGCGGGTCGGTTTTTCAGAAATTCAGACGCCGCTCCGCCGGCGCCGGGCCGTGTTGCGGGAAGCGTTCCCGGCCTTCCCGTTGCGGGCCGGGAAGGATCCAAGAAGTGTTGCAATTGCCCTTGCGACGGCCGTGTTCCAACACTGGGCCGTGTTCCCGCACCGGGGCGCGCTGCGGGGTTGCTTGGTCGCGTTCCAACACTGGGCCGTGTTCCCGCGCCGGGTCGCGCTGCGGGACTGCTGGGGCGATGGGCCGGCCTTGCCGCGGGACGGCTAACCGACGGAGTACGGCTAGGCGCTGAACGCGAATGGCCGCCGCCACTAAAACCCCCACCGCCTCGACCTCCACCGCTGAAACCTCCGCCGCCGCCTCCTCCGCCGCCACGGCCACCCCCTCCTCCGCCACGGCCGCCACGGGCTTGAACGTCGTTTGAAGATACAAAAATAACGATTGAAAATGTGATGAGAAAATATGCGAGCTTGTTCATGAAGTGGTCCGTATCATTATCGTGATTTCGTTTTTTTGTGAGTTCGGCTTGAGTTTGTTTGAATCACTCGGCGTCTGGGGCTCGAACCACGACCACTTCGTCGATGTTGGGCAGGAGTCCGCCATCTACGGTGCGACTCACCGATTGCCATTTGAATTGGTTGTCGTCAACGTACGAGATAATGTTGACCGACGATGCGCTCCCTCCGTCGGGCAACGTTCCAGTCACCGTGACATACCAATGATTCTCTTTCTTGGCCCAACGGCCTTCGGCGAAGCCGCCGTCTGAATCGAACACCCAAGAGCGGATTTGCTTGGCTGCCGGGTCCCAGCCGATGATTTGCATGCCGGCCAAATCGATTCGGTTTTGAATCGAGACGGTAAACGACCGCGTGATGAAGTTTTTGTTTCGGGTCCACTCGCAGGTCGTCTCGATGCGGGCTTGGTCGTCGGCGTCGACCCAGTGGCCGATCATCCATTCCAGTTGTTTGAGTTGCTCGTAGTGCGACGAAACAACCGGTATATCTTCCTCGGTGACGCGATCCAAAAGCCACTGGCCATCGCGTTTGACATGAATCGCGGTGTAGGTGCTTTCTTGCGGTTCGGCATCGGCGGTAATCAATTTCGCGACGCCGTTTTCCACCGCGACGCCGGGAGAAATGAACTGAATCGATTGCACCTCCACGGCCAACTTGGTCTCCTTCAGTTCCGAGAGAATGGCTTCGAACTCTTTCGCGATCGCTTCCCGCCCCTCGACCTGACTTCCCGTGAGCGGGTTGATGTAAATTGCATCGGGCGACCACCGCGCCGCCAAGGCCTTTGCATCTGCGGCCTTGTCCGCTGCTTGATCGGCGGCGAACGTAGTGTTGGCGTCACAGATCATGGCGGCGCAAATGAGCAGGGCGCCCACGAAGTATTTCATCGAAGGTCTCTCCTTGGTTGCATGTTTGTGGTTTGCAAGGCGTGTTGCGTTTGAAGTGGCCGGAAGGTGTGCTTTTTACAATGAGTCCGATCCCTTTCTACACTCGCAACAATTCTCTTGCCTGATCGCGGCCGGGCGCCGGCCAACCGTATTCGCTGGCCGACACGCGAGCCAGACCAGAACTCCTCGCGCGTGGTCGGAAATTCCTCCACGACCGTGCGGAAGTATTTTTCGGCGTGCAAGGCGCCGTCTTCACTCACCGCGTAACGCCGCAGGCAATCAAAAATCGGCTTGGCCGGATGCCCGGCCGTCTCCCAACTCTTAACGACCGCCATTGCCTTGGCCTGATCTTTCGCCTGCACAGCGGCGTTTAACTCCGCCATGAGGCCGGCGGCGTCTAGTTTTTGCGACTCGATTGCATCTACATCGAATGCAAACGGCGCGTCGGTTGTGAAACCTGTTTGCCCAGCCGTGTGCCAGGCGCCGACGATCAGGCTGCAAACCTGATTGCGATGATTCGTAACACGCGCTATGTTTCGCCACGCATTCGCGGCGTCTGAAGCGTGAACTCCAACGCTGGCGCCATGTACGCTGTCTTTGGGTTTTTCGTCGGAGGCCCATTTCTCCAAACGGCCAGGATCATGCAACACTAGCAGGTTGCCCGCCAGCGACATCGCTTCGCCGATATCTTCGGGTGAGAAACCTTCCGCCAGTGCCGCCGCCGCCGCTTTGGCGGCCTGCTCGCGCGTACCCGCGAAGAAGGTCTGCGCTAACTGTTCGATCCAGGCCGACTCAGCCTTCCGCGAGCCTGTTTTCCGGCCGAGTAGTTTGTATTCATCCAATAATCGGGGCGTCAATTTACGAAGGGCCGGTTCGGGCTTCTTGCGTTTCAGACGATCTTGTTCCCTTTCGACACAATACCGCACCGACTGCCGCAACAAGGTGTGGGCGTGTTCGTAGCCGGTGAGTTGCATCACCTCCCAGGCGCGCCAGGCGAGCGTCACGCGGTGTACGTCGGGCGCGTCTTGAACAATATGCTGCAACGCGTTGAAGGTGTCTGCACGATTTCCCTGTGCGATTGCCGCGAATGTCCTTTCCGTCGACTGCATGTCGGCGGTACACATTTCCTTGAACAAACGTCGGCCGGCGTGCTGTCTGTTGGCAATCTTGGCCGGTTCGACCGGGTGCAGCCGCTGCCCGCTTCCGGCCGCCTGAATCCTGGCTGTATTGCGATACAAAACTTTGAAGATCGGCAACGGCTGCTCGCGTTTCGGCAGCTCTTCCGCGATGCGCCAAGCCGGCATGAGCGCCATCATGGTATGGAAACCGATGTAGTCTTGCCCGCCAAAACTGCGGGCGTTGGCCAAGGCGCCGGCGGCAACCAGCGTTTTAAGACCGACGCCGCCATTGATCTTTTCGACCAAAATCGGCTGGAGTTTCTCGACCGGCGTTTGGTGCATTAAGTCGACCAGCGGCTCCATCGATCCAAAGGTGAGCGTTTCCGTTTCCTCATTTGCCAGGGCGGTCGAAATTCCCAACTCCGCGGCAAGCGTCGAACCGATGCCGGCGACCAGCATGCCTTCTCCGACGTTGGACAAAAACCCGCGACGTGAATAATTTTCCATCTCACTTGCCTCCCGAGAAAAGGTAAAGTGATGAAGCACGGCGCAGCTGTTTCAAAACGCCGCATCCCGACCAATGCATCGTACCACTGAAACACCGCCGCACAAGCGCGTAGGGGAATTCAGAACCTCATGGCCCAACCTTTTCAGGAACAACTGGAACAGCTTGTCCAACGGCATTTGCCCGCTGAGGCGAATTTGGAGTGCAAGCACTTTTTTAGCGGCGCCGCAATGTACGCCGGCGGCGTCATCTGCGTTTCGCTCACGCCCGTTGGTTTGGCCTTCAAACTACCCGAAGCATTGTGTGCGAAACTCATCGCATCGGGGGCGGCGTCGCCTTTGAAATACTTCCCGAAGGCGCCCGTCAAAAAAAGTTACGCGCTCTTTGCCAACTGGGAAGAATTGACAAAAACCAAAACCACGAGGTGCTTCCAGCAAGCAGTGGCGTTTGCGACGCTGAAAAGCGACTGAAGTCACTTTCCAGCCGCCGATTCAACCGGCTTGCGTTTGGTGAACGGCAACAGCATGGGCGTTGTCTGGCGGTACTGCTCATACGATTCACCATGCTGCAAGACAAGCTCCCGCTCTTCCAGACGCACGCCAATGAAAATATAAACCGTGGTCACGACGGCGAAGAGCAAGTGGCCGACCGTCATGTTTGGCGTGGCCCAAAAGGCGATGATAAATCCCAGCATCAAAGGGTGTCGCACCAATCGGTAGAGCAGCGGGGTTTGAAAGGGCGCCGTGGAGGGCTCCTTGCCTAACAAATGCAAAACAACCTGCCGAAAACCGAACAGCTCGAAATGGTCAATGAGAAAGGTGGAATAGAGCACCAAGCCGAATCCTGCCGCGAACAACACATGGAAAACGGCGCGGATTCCGGGCGCCTCAACATTCCAAACCGTCGCGGGAATGGGCCGCCATTGCCAATACAGCAACGCCAGAATGGCGGAGGTCAACAATACAAACGTGCTGCGTTCCACAACGGCGGGGATGATGCGGGTCCACCATTGTTTGAACTCGCACCGGGCCATAATGGTGTGTTGCACGGCGAATAGCGCCAATAAAGCCATGTTGATGGCAACGGCCATGGCGAGCGGTGTTTTCGGGCCGGAGTTAATCGTTTTGGGAACGATAAAACCGCCGAGGAATCCGATCACATACAAAAACACCGCCAGGAAAAAAACGTAGGCAAAAAGTCCATAAGCAAATGCAGCCAGCCGATTCATCGTATGCTCCTCAGGGCGTTATCGATCTATTGGGCGCCATGCTACATTCCATGCTGGCCAACAAATGCGTATCGGAAAGGCGTCAAAGACAACGATTGCTCTTTCGCGCTATTGCTCAGGTTCGCTGTCGGCGGGCGGCGGCTTCTTCTCTTCTGTGGACGATTTCTTTTTGGTTTCGGGTTTCGCGGCCGGCCAACGCAGGAGTTGCCAGCCGGAAGACGGAATGAGTCGGGAATCGATCGGTATCAAACGCCCGTCGTTGTTCTGGTCGTAGGCCATGATGCCCGAAAGCCGAACGTCCGAGTCGTGTCCTAGGACGAGAACTTTTTGATCTTTTTTGCGAACCAGCAAGATAGCGCCGCCGCCATCGCCCGACTGGAGCGTCACGGCCCGCTTGCCGTCGCTATCGAATAGCTCCAAAATGCCGCCCCCGACCATGCTTTCGCCCAGCACGAACCGGGGTTTTTCAAACGGCGTCTGCACGACCAATTCCCGACAAACAACGCGTTGGAACGTCGACTGACCGTTGGCGGCGTCCCATTTTGTTTTGATTCCCAGGGAAAGCGAAAAAAACAATAGCGGATATAATATCCAGCGCTCACGATCCGACATAACGCTAACACTCCAGGCTGTTTCCACCGCCGTGTATGATTTCACCGGATACAAACGCCAAAAACTGGTTTCCGAGCAAGACGACGTTCCCGCTTCCGTGTTCGTTATATCTGCCTCCAGCGTTGCTATGCGAGCCCTGGTTTGAGGATTTTGGTTCAGAAACCGCCCGCGCCGCCGAAATATGGGAATAGAGCACGGCTGAGGCCAATACTCTCGGCCCCAGCACGAAGTGTTGCACAGACAAGCCCAACAGCCTGGCCCGAATTCGCCCTCATCGCAAAAAACAATGGAAGACCACATCCCCCGTCTGGGCGAACCCGAGCCATTGCCTGAACGCCGCAGGTGGCGGTGGCGTTTCAGCTTACGCACGCTCTTCGCGATGGCTTTGATTGCGGGCGCGGCGCTCGGCTGGTTGGGCGTTCGCTACGAGCGCGCTCGGCGCACCTCGCAGTTGGTTGAAGAGTTAACGCTGCTCGGCGCCACGGTCAGATTCGGCGACGGCGAAGTGGTGCAAGTATCGTTTTCGGGAACGGGATATCGAGCCGACGCCCTGGCGAAACTCGCCGCGTTTCCCCGCCTCAAAAGGTTGGTCTTCCTCGACACCGCACTCGACGACAAAGCGTTCGCACAGGTGGCCGCCTGCACGCAACTCGAAGAACTTTTAGTGATGGACGCAAACCTCAGCGACGACGCAGCGGTGCTTCTCCGCCGCCTCAACAACCTAACCGTACTCTGGCTCAACGCGACCAACATCTCGGACGCCGGCCTGCAAAATCTGCAAGGCTTGAAAAAACTGCGGCGTCTTGATCTCATCGACACGCACATCACCGATGCGGGCTTGCCGGCGTTGGCTGAGTTGCCTCTTTTGGAAAAGCTCTATTTGCGGGGTTCTCAAGTGACCGACGAAGGCGTCAACACGCTACAGCAGGCCAATCCCGAATTGAAAATTGATTGGTGAGCCGCGCCGCAAAGGATCTTCCCGCTGCTTGCGGCTTGCCGTCAAACGAGCCATCGGCAACGAAGCATATCGCCTAGCCGCCAACTATCATGAAGTTTTGATGAAGAATTCCGTTGTTGGCCTCATTCGACTGGGAAGCCAACGCACTTCGAGTGATAATCGGAAGCTATCATTATATAAACGGTCGGCCATTATATAAACGGTCGGCTTGTTTCGCCCGTTTGTTTTCTCACCGCTTCCCCAAACTTCGTTATATGCTCCGCACGGTAAGGATTGACACAATTGCATCATATCTAGTGCAAAGGTCACATCTTTAGCCGCCTGAGGTATAACCCACTTTCGAAAGCACAATGCATCGATCTCTCCACGCCGCCTGCTGCATGGCGATTCTCGTCGGTTCGTTGTTTCCCGCGTCTTCGGTTTTGGGGGGCGAGCCGGATCGCATCCGCGAGATTCAAACCGATGCCGTGTTGAAAGGCGTCAGCCCGATCGCGTATTGGGGCGCCGACCCGGCGAATTACACGGCCTGGGGTTCGCATTCGAATCGTTTGATTCCCGTTTATACCTTCGGCACGCGGGGCGGCGGCGCCGGTGTGGATTTGAAAAGTTACCTGGGCCGAAACAGCGCCTACCGCAGCCAAACTGCGCTGGAAAAAATCTATGGCAAGCTTCCTTCGCATACGCTGAATCCTGAAGCTGACTACGGCGATCAAACCAATCTGGCCGACTTGCAATGGGCCGCCGTGGCGGCCGGCAAAAAGCACGTTTTTCTGGTCGTGTTCGATGGGATGGATTGGCAAACCACGCGCGCCGCAGCGCTCTACGCAACGGGCCGCGTCGGCTACCATGCGGGTTGCGGATCCGGTTTGCACATCCAAAATTACAGCGCCGATGGAACCTCGCAATTCGGTTTTGTCGTTACCTCGCCGCAGTTGAGCGGCATTAAATCCGACCCCGACAAACAAGTACTGCTCAACCCCGGCAGCGGCGCCCCGGGCGGGTACAACGCCCAAAAAGCCGGCCCCAATCCCTGGACGCCCGGCGCCGACGCCTACTACTTGATCGGCCGAAATACGGAAAACACCCAACCGGGCGAGCATGTGTATGCCGACTCAGCGGGCACGGCCACAGCGTTGTGTACGGGCGTGAAAACGTACAACGGTGCGATTTGCGTGGCGGCCAACGGAGAGAAAACGTCTTCCATTGCTCATGGCTTACAAAGCCAGGGTTGGGCGGTCGGCGCCATTTCCAGCGTGCCGATCAGTCATGCGACGCCAGCCGCCGCCTACGCACAGAACGTCAGCCGACACGACTACCAAGACCTCACCCGCGACATGCTCGGCTTGGTTTCGGCTTCCCACCCAGACCATCCGCTGCCGGGGCTCGACGTGCTCCTTGGCGGCGGCTGGGGCGTCGACAAGAAAACCGATCCTGGCCAGGGCGGCAACTTTATTCCCGGCAATCGTTACATCACCCCAATCGATTTGCGGGCGGTCGATACACGCGTGGGCGGCAAGTACGTGGTGGTGCAGCGCGAGCCAGAGCGAAATGGCGCCAACGCGCTCGCCTCCGCGACCACGCAAGCCGTGAAATCGGACAGCCGACTCTTGGGCGTCTTTGGCGTGGCCGCGTATGGCGGGCATCTTCCTTTTCAAACCGCCAACGGCGATTACCAACCGGCGCCGGGGCGGAGCAAAAAAGCCGAAGAGTATTCGCCCGCCGATATCGCGGAGAACCCCACGCTGGCTCAAATGACGACCGCCGCAATTACCGTTTTGAACCACCGGGCGAAGCAACGGAAATCGAATAAGTTCTGGTTGATGGTCGAAGCCGGCGATGTCGATTGGGCCAATCACGACAACAACCTCGACAATTCCATCGGCGCCGTGCTCAGCGGCGACGACGCCGTGCGCGTGATCACCGACTGGGTGGAAGCGAATAGCAATTGGCATGACTCACTGCTCATCGTCACGGCCGATCATGGTCATTTCCTCCATATTCTCGACCCCGCCGCGATTGCCTCCGCCTCGCCCGAAGCCAAAAAAACCGCGGCAAAGTAGTCCTGACCCGCCAAGTGGAGGAAGCACGTGGAGGCGCGTGCTTTTTTGAGAAACGTTGCCGAAGCGACGGCGGTGTGACGGCGGTGTGACGTTGATCGACATGCGAACGGGCTTGCAACTGGATGTCGAAGTTGGTCCCTGCGGCGTCAGGCGGTAGGCAATTTGCCTCGATTACGCAGCCACAAATAAAATCCGATCAAACTAGCCAAGCACGTGGCGGCCGAGAGGGCGGCGTAGGTGAGAAACAAACTGGCGCCGAATCCGGCCAACGCGGCGCCGAATCCGCCCAATCCTAGACCGACGGCAAAGCTGAATCCGTAACAAAGGCTGCGTCGGTCGGGCGGCGTGTATTTAGCGATCAGGCTGTTGTAGATTGGCTGGTGCATAAAATGGACCAAGGAGAAACAGGCGGCGGCGACCAGCCGGTGTGCGACGTTGGGCGCCAGGGCCATCCAGAGCAGGAAGGGCGTGTTGGCCAGGGTGATGAACCCCAACTGTAGCTCCAGAATTTTTGGCCGAGCGATTTTGCCTGCCACGATTTGCCCCACGCAGCCGGCCAGCAGCACGCCTCCGGCCATGAAAACGCCGAGCGACGCCTCTTTCGCGTCGGCCGAAGCATCGCCGTTCAAATAACGCGGCAGGAACGTGACAACCGCCGAATAGACCAATCCTTGCAGCACCGCCAGCAAGGTGAGGGTGTAGAAACTGGTCCAGTCGACGTAGTGCTGTTCGGCGTCGTCTTGCGGCGTGGGCGTTGTTGGTTGAGTGCTTCGAAAACCTCGTGTGAGCCAGTAAAAGGCGCCGGCGCACACGATGCCGGCCACGGCCAGTAGTGCGTAATAGCTGCGCCATTGGAATCCGTCGCGGAGCAAGATGGCCGCGAAAAAGGGAGACGCCCCAATACCCAATGAGCCGAACACGCCGTGAATTCCCAGGGCGAAAGGGCGATTGGCGGCGTTCGTCTCACGCGAGATGAGCGTCAACCCGGCGGGGTGGTAAATGCTGGCGAACGCGCCCATCACCGGCATGATGATGAACAACCCGCCCAGCGGCTGGCAGAAAAAAACCGCCCAGCAAGCGGTCGCGCAGCCGATCAGATAAACGACCAACATGCGGCGCGAACCGAAGCGGTCGACCAGAAAACCGGCCACCAGCGCGCCGAAACCCCAGGGCAAACGCCAACTGGTGGAGAGCAGCCCCGTGACCTCCTTACCGACCTGATACTCACTGGCCAAAAGTTGCTCGACGCTCGGCAACGCCATCTCGAACATATGCACCAGCGCATGGGCGCACGACACGATCAGCACCAAACGCACGGTCAGCCGATTCATGAAGCCCGGCTCATTTCAGCAAGTCGGGTCACGAGCGCCGATGCAGCGCCGCTATCAATGGCGGCGGCGGCGCGGCCGGCCAAATCAGCCAACGAGGCGTGTTGTTCGGTCAGCCACAGGGCGGCGGCGGCGTTCATCACCACAATATCGCGCGGAGGACCTTTCCGACCAGCGAAGATGGAGCGAATCAAATCGGCGCTCTCTTCCGGACCTTCCACCAACATCGATTCATTCGACGCCTCGACCAGACCGAAATCTGCGGGCGTCCAACCGAACGAGCGAATTTTTCCGTTGCAAACTTCGAGGACGTCGGTCCGACCGGCCAGCGTGATTTCATCCAACCCGTCTTCACCGCGTACGACAATCGCCCGCTCGGTTCCCAGAACCAACAGAGCTTCGGCCAGTAAGTGGAGCGCCTTTTCGCTGCCGGCGCCCAGGAGTTGTCGCGGCGCCGAAGCCGGATTACACAGCGGCCCCAGAATATTAAAGATAGTTGGCTTGCCCAACTGCCGGCGGACCGCCGCCACATGTTTCATGGCGGGGTGTAGGTTGCGTGCGAAACAAAAGCAAACTCCCAGTTCGCGCAAGCAACGCTCCACCACCGGCGTGGGCGCTTCGATATGAACGCCCAACGCCTCCAGCACCGTGGCCGACCCACTCTTGCTGGTGGCCGCATGATTGCCGTGTTTGGCGACCGCCGCGCCGGCTGCAGCGGCAAGCATCGCCGCAGCCGTGCTGATGTTAAACGTACCCGAGCCATCGCCCCCGGTGCCGCAGGTGTCGATTAAATGAGCGCGGTCGGATCGGATGCGCGTCATGTGGTTGCGCATCGCGGCGGCGGCGCCGGCCACTTCCGCCACGGCTTCGCCTTTTTCGGAGAGCGTGGTCAGGAATCGACGAATGTCGTCTTCGGAGCAGCCGCCCCGCATGATTGAATCAACCACGCCCGACATTTCCTCGAACGTCAGATCCTCACCAGCTTCGAATCGCCGCACAACTGCCGAAATCACACCAGCATCCTCCCAATCGCTTGAAACTGTGGCCATTCTAGTGCTTTGCCGACGATCAAACGAGGCGTGCATTAGCGAATGCCGGGTATTAGAGTTCACGCCTTGACCGCGCCCCGGCTTGGACCTGTCCTGAAATAAGTTCCCGGTTGTAGCTCAAAAAAGCCCGGCATTTTCAAAATGCCGGGCTTTTAATTCGATATGTAAACTCGGGCCTGATCCTAACTCCAACACGCCGAAACTCAACGGCCCGCTGAACCACTACAGTATTACTCGGTCTTTTCTTCAGCAGGCGTTTCTTCTTCGGGCGCTGCTTCTTCGGGCGCTGCTTCTTCGGGCGCTGCTTCTCCCGTCATTCCGCTTCCCATGGCTTCCGTTTCTTCTTCGGTATACTCGGTAGCGTCAGTATTTTCGACGGGAGCGCTTGCTGGGCAACCGAGATTGATCACCGAGAAAGCCGCAACCAAGGAAAATCCGCCTAACACTTTGATCCACTTCGTTTTCATCAAAAAACCCCTTGAAAAAGTTGTCAAAACCATATCGTTGCTCGATAGCAACGTTCTCATGTAGGTTGTCTCTGCACGTTGGCGCGCCCACTCACCCCGAAAAGCATAGTGGAATATTCCGCCCGCGCAACCGTTCCATACTCCAATGACCCGTTGAGGCGGCCATTTATTCAACTGCGAGGCCGCCTTTCTGGTGTGCTCATTCTTGATAAAGCATCGTAAATCATTATTCCATAATGGTTTACGATGCACCCCCTGGAGAAATTCAAGTTTTTATGAAAAATTATTGCCGATATTCCTTGCCGGCAAGACAACGGTAAATTTTTCGTAAGTTGTTTTTCAATATAGACATAGGGTGAATAAACGGACCTCTGACCGGAGGTTGGGAATCTTCACGCAATCGTCATAAACCGCCTGCTCGACTGAGCCTGCGTCAATCGTCTTGGCGGGAATTGACTCCAGCAGAGAAAGCGGTAAACTCGTACGCCTACCCCAAATGTTGTGGAGGAGTAAACTCAATCCACTACATATGGTACCGGAGCACCTTTCCCTATCTTCCTGAACGCCCCATTTTCACATCGTGTTCGGTTTTCCTGACATCGCGATCGCGTGTGGCGTGCTGGCTTTCGGAATGGTATACTGAAGTACACTTAGTTATCGCGTATCGGACTCGTTCAGAAGGGATGCTGTAGTTATGGCGACAGTGGACATGGATCGAACTTCTCAATCTCCCGAAGCTCAAAAAGGGTTGTCTGTCGAGTCTCGTTTTTGTCCGACGGATGTTCAAGATCCGTTTGAAACGGTGTCTTGGGAGACGCGCTCCGCCGCGATCAAAGACGAAAACGGCAAGGCGTTATTCGAACAGACCAACTGCGAAATACCCACGTCGTGGAGCCAGTTGGCGACGAATGTCGTGGTGAGCAAATATTTTTACGGCGAAGTTGGCACGCCCGAGCGAGAAAACAGTGTTCGCCAGTTGATTCACCGCGTTTGCCGCACGATTGCCGACTGGGGCGTGGAAGCCGGCTATTTCGCGTCGGCGGACGATGGCGAGCGGTTTTATCGCGAACTTTCCTGGCTCTGCCTGCACCAGCATGGCGCCTTCAATTCGCCGGTTTGGTTTAATGTCGGCCTTTATCACCAATACGGCGTCACGGGCGCCGCTTGCAATTGGGCTTGGGATTCAAAAACGCGCAGCGCGTTCCAGCCGGAAAATCCGTATGAATATCCTCAGGGGTCGGCCTGCTTTATTCAGAGCGTGAAAGACAACATGGAAGACATCATGCGTCTCGCGACCAGCGAAGCGATGCTCTTCAAGTTCGGCTCCGGCACCGGCACCGACCTCTCCACCATCCGTTCGCATCGTGAAAAACTTTCCGGCGGCGGCAATCCTTCCGGACCGTTGTCGTTCATGCGGGTGTACGATCAGATTGCGGCGGTGGTCAAATCGGGCGGGAAAACACGTCGCGCCGCCAAAATGCAGTCGCTCAAAATCTGGCATCCTGATATACTGGAGTTCATCCAATGCAAATGGAAGGAAGAGCAAAAAGCGCGCACGCTGATCGAAAAAGGCGGCTACGAAGCAAATTTCAACGGTGAAGCCTACAGCTCGATTCTCTTCCAAAACGCCAACCTTTCGGTCCGCGTGACCGACGATTATATGCAGGCCGTTGCGCGCAATGAGCCTTGGGTCACGAAATACGTTACCGGCGGCGATGGCCCCACCTACGACGCCCGCCACTTGTTCGACCAAATGGCCGAATGCGCCTGGCAGTGTGGCGACCCCGGCATTCAATACGACACCACGATCAATCGCTGGCACACCTGCCCCAATAGCGGCCGCATCAACGCTAGTAATCCTTGTTCGGAATATATGTTCCTGGATAACACGGCTTGCAATTTGGCCAGCATCAACCTGATGAAGTTCCGGCAGTCGGACGGCGGCTTCGACGCCGATGGTTTTCAGGCCGCTTGCCGGTTGTTTTTCATCGCCCAGGAAATTCTCGTCGATCACGCCAGTTATCCGACTGACGAAATTGCAGAGAACAGCCACCGATTCCGTCCTCTAGGGCTGGGGTTTGCGAATCTGGGAAGTTTGCTGATGTCGGGCGGCTTGCCGTACGATTCGGCGGGCGGGCAGGGCGTATGCGGCGCGATCAGCGCGTTGCTGCACGGCGCCGCTTGCCTGACGAGCACGGAGTTGGCGGCGGCGGTGGGTCCGTTCGAGGGTTATGCGGAGAATCGGGAGCCGTTATTGAAGGTGATGCAAATGCATCACGATGCGGTCGACAAAATCGACGCCGCCGTTCCCGACGAACTGCAATTGGCGGCCAAGCAGCTGTGGGAAAAAGTGCTGGAGCAAGGCCGCCGCTTTGGTTTTCGCAACGCCCAAGCCACGGTGCTCGCGCCCACCGGCACGATTAGCTTCATGATGGACTGCGACACCACCGGCATCGAACCCGATATTGCCTTGGTGAAATACAAGCAACTTGCCGGTGGCGGCATGTTGAAGATCGTCAATCAAACCGTGCCGATGGCGCTGGCCAAACTAGGGTACGACGAACCGAGCGTGCAAGCGATTAACAAGTACATCGACGAAAACGACACCATCGAAGGCGCTCCGGGAATTCGCGAGCAGCACTTGCCTGTTTTCGATTGCGCCTTCCAGGCGGCCAAGGGCGTGAGGAGCATTCCCTGGCGAGCCCATGTGAAAATGATGGCGGCGGCGCAGCCGTTTCTCTCCGGCGCGATTTCCAAAACCGTCAACATGCCCAGCGATGTCTCGCCCAAAGATGTGGCCGAAGCGTACACCTGGGGCTGGGAGCTTGGCTTGAAGGCCTTGGCCATTTACCGTGATGGCTCCAAGTCGAGCCAGCCGCTTTCCACGCAATCGGAAGCCGACAAAGCCAAAGAGAAGGAAGTGCCCAAGCCGCGCCGCGAGCGACTGCCCGACACCCGGCAATCGGTCACGCATAAATTCAACATGGCCGGACACGAAGGCTATATCACGGTGGGCCTTTACCCAGACGGCCGCCCCGGCGAACTTTTCATCACGATGGCCAAGGAAGGCAGCACCATCGGCGGTTTGATGGATTGCTTCGGCACGGCAATTTCGATCAACCTGCAATACGGAACGCCGCTGGAAGTGCTCGTGAATAAGTTTTCACACACGCGTTTTGAACCGATGGGGCACACCACCAACCCCGACATTCGCATCGCCAAGAGCATTGTCGATTACATTTTCCGTTGGTTGGGCATCACGTTCCTGCCCGGCTACCGGGAAGCCAGCACCGGCTTGCCGCCCGAAGCGGCTAAAACCGAAGAGAACGGCGACGCATCTGCTGTAGCGAACAGCGTTGTTTCGGCGGCTGTGAATGGCAAGAGCCCCGGCGGGCTGACTAACGGATCGGTCGACGCCGATCGACTCGAACGTGCGGGCGTGGCCATGAAGGTGGAGCAAAACGGCGGCGCGGCGCGACGCAGCGAGCAGTTCGCCCGCTTCCAGAGCGATGCGCCGAGTTGCGAAAATTGCGGCGCCATTACGGTTCGCAATGGCAATTGTTATCTTTGCCACAACTGTGGAAACTCAATGGGTTGCTCGTAACGGAAGCCGGGCATGAAGCCCCGAGCAACTCTTTGTATTATTCCGAGGGCGTTGCAAATGCAACGCCCTCGGTTTTTTGGTTCGTCCGAGCGTACACCCCGGCGGTGGTCGGCAAGGTGCGTCGATGCATTTGCGTTTGGTGATGGTCAATTCTCGCCCAGGCAGAGCAATTCGCCGCTTTGCGTGGTGAGGAAGAGCCGATTTTCCGCGATGGCCAAACCATCCCAGGCTGGCGGCGGGACTTGCATTTCATTTAAGACCTTGCCATCGGCCGTCGAGATAACTTTAAGCCGCCCGTCTTGATGAACCACATACAGCTTGCCGTTGCCGGCCAACGCCATGGCGTGAATGCGGTTGTGCAACTGCGTTCCGTACCGAGGTTCTTCTTGTTTCGCATCTGGCTGGGCGAACGGGTCGAGAACCCACTTGGCGCCTTCGGCGATGCGATACGTTCGGTAGGGCTTGCCTTTTTCCCGGGCAGTTGACGCGGCCTTCCAACCGGTGATCCATTTGCTGTCGAACTTCTCGATTTGATCAAGATCGAAATCGCGGCGGAACACCTTCGTGCTGCCGTTCAACGAACTATAGATGTTGTCGTCGCGGTAGACGGCCAGCGGGCGCCTTGGCGCTTCGCCGCCGAAACGATGTTGGTGCCGAGCGCCGTAAGTCCAGGAACCGCGAGGGGTCCAGACTTCGCCGCCGCCGGTGTTGATCTTGGCGAAGGCGTTCCATTTATCGACGGCCACGTTTTTGCCATCGAGCGAGAGCACCCAACGCGACATCGCCAAACCGTCGCCCTCGGCATGCAGAATATCGAAGGGGTCGAATTCCAAGCCGGAGTTTTCATAAAAGCCCTGTTGGGGAACGGAGTTAATCTTCTTGACCCAATGCTGTTCACCGGTCATCGGATTGATGGCGAACACCAGAATACCGCCATCGGCCAGCGGCTGACGGCCAGCGGCGAAATAGGCGATGTCGTCCATCACGAGCACGGCTCCCGGAACCGGCCAAGGCGATTCCACCTGCCCATAAGCGACGATTCGCTCGTCGGTGAGCGCGGCGCGGAGTCGCCAAACGACTTCGCCCGTGTCGGCCCGCAGAGCGTAAACCCAACCATCGGCCGAGCCAAACAGACACAGCCCGCGATGAATGGCCGGCGGCGTATCGAGCCGGCCATTGGCGGTGAAACGCCAGCGCACCTGGCCCTTTGCCGTATCAATGGCCACCAATTCGTGCTCGTCGGGCCGCATCACGTAAGCCACGCCGTTGGCGATGGTCGGCGCGCTGAGCGGGCCTTTCACCACGGGGTTGTCGGCCCAATCGTGCAGAATGGGCCCAGGTTGTTGGCCGCCGTTGTTCGACGCATGCAAGGCCACGCTCCAGCGCTCCGTCAAACGCTCGGGCCCCGCTGCGGCCGTGCTGCCGCTGCGCCAGCGGTCGTGTCGATAGAGCGGCCAATCGTTCTCGCCAGGATCTGCGGCTTGAGGATCGGCCTGCGCCGGTCCTTTTTCCAACACGAACTTGATTTGATCGAGCGGTTTTTTGGTGGGTGAATCCGCGGCGGCGGCCGACGCCATGGCCACAAAGCCTCGCAACATCGGCCAACAGGTGCAGTGTTTTGGCGTGGTGTAGACGAGGCCATTGGCGGGCACCCAGCCATTTTCCCGCGAACAGTTGGCCTTCGTGATTCGATTCGCGATCGTTTCACCCGAACTGAGGTTTGTCAGGTCCATTTCACCGGCGAACATAAAGTTCGGCGTCGCGACGGGAGGGAAACAGTGGGTCAGCCCGGCGGGAAAAGTGAGACGTGTTTTTCCGGTCAGAGGATCCAACGCCGAGATCTGAATCGGCTGCCGGGTGCGTTTCGATTTATCGCTGGTGTTGACTTTTCCGCCGTGCAGAATCCACAGGTTGCCGGGGAGGAACATCGCACGGGCCTGCCGCATGTGGTTCATGCCCGGCGGATACTCCTTCGACCAGCCGTGTTTTCCGGTGCTGGAGGAAACCACGTGCAGCCCGTTTCCGGCGTCGTCGTCGTTGAGTGTTGAGGCTTCAAACGCCAACATGTCTTGGAAGAGCACCAACCGTGCGACGCGCGGCAGCCAGGGGTAATCGTCGCGGCGCCACTTCACGGCGCCGGTTGCGGCATCCAAAACAACGGCTTCGGCCTTTTCGCCGCGCCGCACGCGGCCCTGAATAAACGCCACGACCGTTCCGTCGCTGACAACATATTGCGGATCGACCACCTTTGCCTGCCAAATTTCCTGGCCGCTCTCAGTGCTAAAGGCGCGCACCGAATCGTCGTCGGTCGCGATGATTCTGCCGCCGGAATGCAGAACGGTTCTGGGCTTGAGCATATCTCGAAACTCCACCACGACTTCGCCTGTTTGGGCGTCCAACGCCACGGGGTGGTTCTGCAAAACGGCGAACACCAACCGCTCCGAAGCGATCGGCCGCGCGTTTTTGCTGGAAAGCCGGGGGAGGTTGAACTCTTCGGGGTTGACTTCGCCGGCGCGCTGCAAGTCGCGATACCAAAGCCGGAGGCCGTTGAAGCTATCGCGGGCGAGAATCCCGCCGTAAAAATTCCGTCCGCCGGCGGTGACCATGCCCTCCACTTCCGACGTTGCGGCGGCAATCCAACGCACGCGCTCGGGCGGACCGACCAACGTGTCGTCGGAAACGGCGTTGCCGTTGGCGGCGTGGCGTGGATGCGACCAGGCGTCCATCGCGGCGGGACGCGGCTTGCGCGCGGTCAACGCCGAATCGGTTGACGAGATCGATTGAAATCCGGCCGTTTTCAACTCCGCCGCGTTCAGCAACTTCGTGTTGGTAATTACTACGGCGCCGCCCGGCGCCAGCACTCGAAACAATTCCTCCGCCGGCGCGCCGCCCTTTTGCACGACGACCAGGTTGACAATGTTTTCCGCATACGGCAGCCGCTTGAAATCATCACGCAGCTCCGCCCAGGCCAAACCATAGCGGCCGTTTTTTCGCAATTGCGAACGGGCCGAGGAAACTGCTGCGGCGTTGGCGTCGAGAACATGGACCAGATAACGGCCGGTCAAGCTCCATTGCGCCGCGGCGTTTGTATCGGCGGCGCCAAGTTGCACGATTAGCCCGCCTTGCAGCCCGACTCTCTCAGCCGGATTCAACGGTTCGCCGTACGCACGTCCGGCCGTAACAGCGGAAATCGCAACGCACCAAAACAGAACGCTTCGAATGAACGTGTAATTCTTCATCATGATTGGAATCCTGTGGTTGACCTACAAGCCGCCGCCGGCAAGTTGCATCTGGCGGCCATCATTCAAAGACGAAACAAAAGTATAATTCAAAGAGCAGGTCGGTTCCAAGTCATTACCGAAGCCAAGTCGTTGCCGATGCCAATATACTGTCGTTCCCGAGCAGAGCCGGTGCGCCGCTCACGTCCGGGAATTACCTGTTCAAATTAACTGATAAATCGGCTTTTTCCTGGAAGAGAACAGGAATGTATCTCTCTGGGGCGGTGATTTTTTGTGACGTTCGTCGTACGATGGCCTTTCGCCTCCTGCAACAACATTGCGCTCCCAACCAGACCAACCCCCATGCCCGACTTGGAATCGTACGACTACGCATTGCCGAAAGAACTGATCGCGCAGCATCCTCTGCCGAATCGGATCGACGCCAGATTGTTGGTGGTCGACCGCCAGAGTACGGGAATAGAGCATAGCCATGTTCGTTCGTTGGCGACGCATCTCAAATCGGGCGACTGTCTGGTGATCAACGATACGCGCGTCACGCCGGCGCGTTTGGTCGGCTACCGCACACTAACGCGCGGCCGCTGGGAAGGTTTATTTCTCAACCAAGACGCTCAAGGCCATTGGCGATTGTTGGGAAAAACGCGCGGAAAAATCGCACCCGGTGAGACCGTCACCCTGCGCAATGAAGACGGCGTCGATCAGTTCCAGCTTCGCATGGTGGCCAGTTTGGGAAACGGGCACTGGGCCGCCACGCCGCTGGCCAAGGGCGACACTCAGGAATTGCTGGCAAAAGCGGGCCGCGTGCCGCTGCCGCATTACATTCGCGGCGGAGAAATGGAAACCGCCGACCGCAACGCCTATCAAACCATGTTCGCCGACAAACCGGGCGCCGTCGCGGCGCCGACCGCCGGTTTGCATTTCACGCCCGCCGTGGTGCAAGCACTTGAAGAAGCCGGGGTGAGCGTTGAACGCATCACTTTGCACGTGGGCGAGGGAACGTTCCGGCCGGTGAAAGTCGCCCGGCTGGAAGATCATCAAATGCACGCCGAATGGGCGGAGCTTTCTCCCCAAACGGCCGATGCGCTGAACGCCCGCCGCCGCGCCGGGGGAAGGATTATCGCGGTCGGCACGACATCGGCCCGCACATTGGAAACCGCCGCCGACGCCGAAGGCAATTTCGTGGCTTGGAGCGGCGAGACCGATCTTTTTATCTACCCACCATATTCCTTTCGCGGCATCGACGCCTTGATGACCAATTTCCATCTTCCCAAAAGCACGCTCCTGGTGTTGGTTCGCACGTTCGGCGGCGACCAGCGCATTCAGCAAGCGTACGCCGCGGCAATCGAGGAACGATACCGTTTTTACAGCTACGGCGACGCCATGCTGATTCTTTGAAACCTCCCCGCCTCCCGCAGCCCCGCTCCGATACCGTATACTAACGCCGTTAATTTGATTTCTGTTGCTCAGTTCCTTGCCAAGATTCATGAAAGGATTCGCTATGTCGGTCGTCGAGACGGAACATGTGTTGGTCGTGCCTACGGAGGTCTTTCACGAAGTCGGCCATTTTCAGGGGTTTTCCTCCGAAGCAGACCGATACCTAGACCGCATCTTGCGGCCGGAGCATATTAGCTACCGCCCCCGCGGCGAAATGGAAGACAACCCCAGCTTCAAGCAGCTCATACCGTATGTCATTTTCACATATGAAGATGAAGCGGGTCAGACGCTGCTCTTCCAATACACGCGTGGCAAGGGGCAAGGCGAAAAACGGCTGCAAAGCAAACGCAGTATCGGTATTGGCGGGCACATCTCGTCCGACGACGCCGCCCGCCAAGACGCCAATCCGTATTTGGAGGGCATGCGCCGTGAGTTGGAGGAGGAAGTTTCGATCGAAGCCGAGTACGCGCCGCGCTGCGTCGGTTTGATTAACGACGACCAAACCGATGTCGGGCGGGTGCATTTGGGCGTGGTTCACGTGTTTGCAATGAGTGCTCCGCGCGTTTCGCCGCGTGAAGACGCTATCGCCCAGGCCGGCTTCCAACCGCTTGCCGAACTACTAGCCGACCTCGATTCCTTTGAAACGTGGTCGAGCATTTGCCTGCAAGCGCTCTGGGGCGATGCCGCCAAGTAGGGTGGTTGCAAGCGACGCGCGCCGTTGGAGTGTACGCTTTAGCGTGCGTCTGAAAAAAACACGCTAAAGCGTACACTCCAACGGCGCGCCCAACACATCGCCACGGTTCTCGAATACCGCCTTATTCAAAGAAAATAAAACCGTGGTCGCCTTGGTAACCGGCCTGCTGGAACAGCCATTCCCATTCGCCGGTGGCCAGGAAGGTGCGGCAGGTCAACTGCCAATAGAGCAGATTCACCTTCTCTCTTTCATTGCGATACGACTCCACCGTGATGTGCTTCGCCCGGCGGCCCACGCGTTCGATTTCACGCAAGGCCGACCAAAGTTCGTAATTGTAAAGGTTGTGGAGCGTGTTTATGGAGAACACCAAATCGAAGGCGTTGTCGTCCCAGGGCAGCGTGGCGGCGCTGCCCTGAACCAAATCGGGGCGAACCTCTTGTTTGGCGTGGTCGATTGCATACTGTGAAACATCGAGCCCGGCGATGGTCGCGTCTGGCAACACTTGCGTGAACTCATACAACAAAAAGCCCTTGCCGCAGCCGACATCCAAAATGCGTGCATTCGCCGGCAACTGGTAATGCGCGACCATCGCCTCCGCCACCACGCGCCACCTGCCGTCGTAACGGTAGCCGCCAAAGCCGTACTGCCGCTCGCCGTCCCAATAGTTTTCATCGAAACGCAGGGCGACGTCCGCACAATGGGCTTTGTCGTGTGCGTTCACGCGGCCCAGATAATCTCGCTTGGTCGAGGTGTGCAACGCGGTCACAAAATCAACAATAGCCATAGCGCGAATTCTCGTGAATGTTCGGGGGCGGTTACACTTGGTGTTGGTATTCTAGCG
Source organism: Planctomycetaceae bacterium (assembly GCA_003233175.1). Classification (GTDB taxonomy): domain Bacteria; phylum Planctomycetota; class Planctomycetia; order Pirellulales; family Pirellulaceae; genus SZUA-33. Next base: position 25,109 of record QIKY01000107.1, read on the forward strand.
ACTGTGACACGATCTGTTCCCAATACTGTTCGACCCAGCGAACGGTTTCGTCGACGCCGGTGTTGAAATCGATTCGCGGTCGCCAGCCGAATTCGGTTCGCGCCTTGGAGGAATCGATGACGTAGGCGGCGTCTTGCCCCGGCCTTTCCTCCACGACGGTGGCGATATCGTGCAGCGATTTCCCCAACCGCTCCGCGATGGTGTTTACCACATCGCGCACCGCGATTCCCGCCGACGGCGAAAGGTGGTAGATCTCGCCTGGCTTGCCATGTTGCAAAATTTCGAATTCGCCCCGCGAAACATCGCGAATGGAAATATACGATTTCACCGCCGCGCCTCCGCCATGTAACGGAAGCTTTCGGCCCAGCTTGGCGTAAATGATCGCGCGGGGAATGATTTTGAACAGTTGCTGCCGGGCGCCGTATACGTTGGTCGCGCGAACCGTTACCAGCGGGAAGTTGAACTGCTTTTGATAAGCCGCCAGCAGGTGGTCGGCCGCCGCCTTCGATGCCGCGTAGGGCGTGCTGGGATTCACCGGCGCCGTTTCGGTAACCACTCCCTGGCAATTTCCGTACACCTCCGGCGACGAAACATGCAAGTATCGCTCCAGGTAGTCTTGCTTGCGCAAATGATTCACCAGCCGCGCCAGCGAAACGGTATTGGTTTGAAACCAATGTTCAGGATGCTCCCAACTCGGCGCCACTTCACTTTGCGCGGCGAAATTCACAATCGCTTGCGGCCGCTCGGCATCCAAGAGGCTCAGCAATTCGGGCATCTGCCGGTTCATGTCGAGCTGCACGTATCGGTAGGCGGAGAGGTTGCTTCGTGTACGGTAACGAAGAAAAAGCTCCGACCGCTCAGCCGACCGACTCACTCCAAGTAGCTGAATCTGGTCATCGTCCAGACATAGGTCGACAAAATCTTGGCCGGAAAACGAATTCGCCCCGAGCACCACTATTTTCCGAAAAGACGCCATCAAAACCTTTCTCAGATAGTCGCGAAACCGTTTCTCATAGGGTCGAAAAACACAGTCGCCTTCGACGTGCCGCTGAACGAATATTTACGCCATCATCAACGAGCAACCGTGCCTGATATTGTTTCTACCACAGAGCATGCCGAGATCCTACCGCGAAAAAGAGTCCCGACCTTCATAGTACTGGCGCAACGGGAATTTGAGTTTCGACGCGTTGGAGTTCGTGACAACAATTTGGAACGAACATCTGTATTCTCAACGCTGCGCGCCATTGTTCGTAGCTGATTCCAATTCGATTCTCATAGACGACGCGCGTTGCTGCGCGAGAGGCGGCGCGCCGAAGACATCCGCTCAAGCGCGACGTCCAACTGGGGCAAAACAAAACGTGACAACGCCGCGCACGCGCGCGGTCTTTGTGTTGCATGTTGTCGCTGATGTGTTCGCGCTTGCGCGCCTTGACGAAGCAAACACAATCGTCCAGCAAAAAACTTTCTTAAATTGGTGTTGACGCGAGCGTTCCTTTTTTGAAGATTTGTGTGGAAAGTGTGTTGCATTCTTTTCAAGGATGCGTACAACTATGCTCATGTGGAAAATAGAAACCACGCGTGGCTTCATGGTTGGTAATCGGATTATCAAAAATGACCTCGCGCATGCATTGGATGATTGTGGTTTCTATAAGGTCGACGGAACACGGCGAATGAATGCTCGTTCATCGTTCGCCATCACCGTCGATAAACTTGTTTAACGGAGGATGTACAGTGGCCAAGAAGAAGAAGGCGGCCAAGAAGGCCGCAAAGAAGAAGACGACCAAGAAGAAGGTCGCCAAGAAGAAGGTCGCCAAAAAGAAAGTCGCGAAGAAGAAGGTAGCCAAGAAGAAGACGGCCAAGAAGAAGGTCGCCAAGAAGAAGGCGGCCAAGAAGAAAGTCGCCAAAAAGAAGACGGCTAAAAAGAAAGCCGCCAAAAAGAAGAAGGCCAAGAAGAAAAAGTAGTGGCCAGCCGGCGCCTGACGTTACTGTTGGGAAACGCTTTCCAGACGCGCTGTTTCGCGGCGCCTCTAGAAAACCTTGCCGCTCAGATACAACAAGAAAGAGCCGCTTAGACGCACTCAGCCTAAGCGGCTCTAGTTTTGCGCTGTTCCATATCCCACGCCGTTCCAGGTGAACTTGCTCATATGGGAAAACTACGCGTGCTTTGCGCGAACCGAACAAGGCGCCGGTTGTCGTTCGAAAAAGCCCGGCATTTTGAAAATGCCGGGCTTTTATTCCGTCGACCAAGAGCTTCCAAGCTGAAACTTACCCCAAAACGGGGAGTTGAGGGCCCAGCGGGGTTTCGCGCGCCTGCACCGCCAATTGCCGAGCGACGTTGACACACACCTCGGCCAGCGCTGCGCCCGATGGCGTGTTGAAGACCTCTTCGACCCGGCCTTCATCGCCAAGCTTTCGGATGTCGATCTCGATGGGAATCTCGCCCAGAAACGGCGCGTTCACCTCGGCGGCGCGTTTTTTGGCGCCGCCGCTGCCGAAAATATCGAAACGTTGGCCGGTGTCGGGGCTGATAAATCCGCTCATGTTTTCGATCATGCCCAATACGGGAATATTTACTTTCCGGAACATGGCGATCGCCTTCACGGCGTCCAGCAGCGCGACATCTTGCGGCGTGCAAACAATAACGGCGCCGCTCAATGGCAGCAGTTGTGAAAGCGTAAGCGCGATATCGCCGGTGCCGGGCGGCATATCGATGATCAGGTAGTCGAGTTCGCCCCAGTTGGTGTCGCGCAAGAATTGCGTGATCGCGCCGTGCAACATCGGGCCGCGCCACACAACCGGTTCGTCGGCGGGAACGAGGAAGCCCATCGACATCACCGGCATGCCGTCCTTGAGATGCGGCTCGATGCGATTCTCGACAACCTCGGGGCGGCCGCTGAGCCCCAGCAAATGGGGAATACTAGGACCGTACACATCGGCATCCATCAAACCGACGCTGCAACCGGAGCGTTTGAGTCCGAAGGCGATAGCCGCCGCCATGGTGCTCTTGCCAACACCGCCTTTTCCGGAGCCGACGGCGATCACGCTCTTGGCCTTGAGGCCGATTTGCCCCAGCGGCTGCGGCGGCCGATGGTGCTCCACGAATTGAATATCAACGTGTTTGAGGCCGGCAACATTCGCGGTGAGCATGGCTTGGAGTTCCTCGCGAACGATATCCTGAAGCGGGGCGGAATGGGTTGTTAAGCCGAGTTGGAGCGTCGCGTTTTCACCGTCGATGCTGATTTGACCGACTTGCCCCGTTTCCACAACGTTGCGCCCCGTTTCGGGATCTTGAAAATTTTTCAGGACGGCTTCGAGATCACTTTTTTGAAATTGGCCGGAGGCCATGGTTTATTTCCCTTGTTATTGAAGATTCGAGATGACGGCGAATGATGCGCGTCAAGGGTTCCAGGCGGCGCTGCGAAAAAACCACATGCTGCGCGCCCGCCTCGCGAACCGGCCATTCATGGAAACGCATTTCCCGACCGCCCACAATCGCCACGCGGGTTTGTGGAAAACACAGGCAAATCCGCCGAATGAGGTCGCACACGCCAACTGCATTCGCGGCGTTGTATTCAAGCACGGCAAAACCATGTTGCGTCGCCTGGATTTCATCCCAACAACCGGCCAGACTGATCGTCTCTCGAATACTAACGCCATTCTTTTCCAAGGCGCGTCGCAGCAAAGGCCCCCACTGCCCCTTCCGTTCACAAACTATAACCGGCGCGTGGGAAGCCATTGCTCATTTTCTCCGCCCTCAGATCCTGGATTCATCGTAGGCCCAGCGGCGATTTTTGGCAACCAGCGCCCAGAACCAGTGGAGAAGGAACAGCAGAATGCCGTTGCAAGAATATTTCATTCGCTGCGGGGTTTATTCGCAACAGGGCGCGTTCACGGGCGGCGTGTTGGCGGACGCCTTCCTTGGCTATTCGGTAAGAAATGGATGGAGCCATTTTGTGAAGGCCGCCGCGCCCAGTGGATCGTTTTTCATTTTACTCTCAAATCGCAAGCCGATTTCGAGGAGGTCTTCGCTGGAAGGGTTGGTGCGCACGATCTCGGCATTCACCCAAACGATGCCTTTTGTCGCATCGACAATCCCGATTTCCAAGTTCTTGACCGACTTCACGATCTTCGCCGTGGAAAATGCCGGATTGTTGCAAGCAGCAAGGCTGACCGGCATCAGGCTGCGACCCACAATGACGCTCATGCCCGATTGCGAAACATTGTTGGACCAACAATTAAAGCCGATCTGCACCCGTTCGTCGAAGCCGGGATATTCTGCTGGCGGAAGAATCACGATCACCGGCTGACTAAATTCAAACCGAACCGTGCTGCGAGATTTTCCGTGGTTGACGGAATTATAGACTTCCTGCCGCTGTAACACCTCTCTGGCCCGCTGAACCCGCCTTCGATCGGTGTTCTTGTCGATGGGCGTGTACGCCAGTTGGACGTAATCCAAGACGGCCCCCGGTTGGTGGTCTGCGTCAGTGGCCATTGGGCGCCTTTCAGGAAGTGAAACCATGCAATTTGTGGTTGTCCACATTGTTCTTATCGTTTGCTCGCGACGGAAGCCTTCAGAGGCCTTAGTCAATATCCGGTTATAAGGATTCCAAGGATTTCCCAGCCCTTCGCCAGACGGAAAAAAACGAATCGGTGTGTCGACACCCTCCGTTTTGGCGTGTCCGATTGATAGTTGGCAAATTCTCATCTGCCGCTAGTTGAACGCGTCAAGATAAACCGGGCGTTGAGCCAGTCGGCATGATCTTGGCGGTCGCCTTGATCGGCAAAATCGACGATCAGCGCCAGTGCTCGCGAGCCTTTGAGTTCGACGTGCAGGGAGAGCGCCGCTTCATTGCCGCGCACCGCTGGCGCGCCGCCTCGCACAACCGGGCTTTCGGCAGCCACGCGCCAGGCCGCGTTCGCATCGAGCAGATACACACGAAAGCGAACGCTTCCTCCGCCGTGAGCGGTTTGATCGAGGGCCAGCTCCGCATCAAATGCAGTTGCGTCCCGGGGGATGCGATAAGCCAATCGCGACGTACTATGCATACTGATCCCCTTGGCAAACAGCTCGCGCCCCACGCGTAACCGCCCGCCAAACAAATTTTGGTTCCGGCCGTACTTCCACGTTTGTTGGAAAAATGGAATATGCTTGTAACTCACCGCCGAAAGATCAGAAAGATAAACAACCCGGCCGCCCGTTGTTTGTAAAAAAGTCAGCGTTTCAAGCAGCGCCAAGCTATCGGCCTCCAGCCTCACGCCCGCCGCCAGCACAAGCGTTGTTCGCTTCCCAACTTCCTCCAGTGCGGCCACATGCAGCCAGGAGCCATCGCGAAAACCAAAGGTTACCCGCAGACCGCCCGCCTTTGGCTCACGAACAAGCGCTGGGTTGAATCTCACGGCGGCAATCCGGGTGGCCGGAATAAAGACGCGACCTTCGTCGGTTTCCAACAGGAACATTTCCAGAGGAGTTTCTCGGATGTTCGAAGGCCCGACCGTGGGAGCCAGCGAGCCACCGACCTCTTCGCCGTTGGTCAGAAACAGAGTATCACGGCGCGCGTCGGAGCGGACGATGTTCGCCAGCAGGCGGTCGGCGGACGCGTGTTCGGAAGAATAACGAAAGACAACGCCGCGCACCATCGCCAGTGGCAAACTCAGCCGCCCCCACAAAGTCGATTCGAGCACCAAGTGATCGCTTTCCAACCGCATCACATCGGCATGCAGCGCGCTTCCATCGGCCAGCAGCACCATTGGCGCGCGGCGCGCGGCGCGGCGTTTTCCCCAGCAGACGACGTCTTCGGCAGGCAACACGCGGCGGCCGTCGGATGTTTTGAAACGCAGATTCCATTGCGAATCGATGTGTTCCAGGCGGCCGGAAAAAGTTTCGCCATCGGCCGTTTTCGCGACGCCCTCCGCAGCCATGCCGCGAGCCGACGCCAAGCAGCAAACGATCCCGATGCTCCAAAAACAACACCACGTCGCGACGGCCTTCCGGGGCCGTTGTTTCTGCGTCGGTCCTCTTTCCGCCATGGCGTTTCCTTCTTTACGAAGAACTTACACTTTGCCCGTTAGGACCGCTCGCGAAATTAGTGACGACTTGGCGGTTTTGAATTGTTAAACGCATTGCCATGCAACGGCGTGATTGTTCCGCATGGCATCCTGTCATTCCACGAGCGGCCTTAGCCGTGTAATAAATGAACCACGGATTGCAC
>QIKY01000294.1 GCA_003233175.1 Planctomycetaceae bacterium
TGTCATGACAGCCAGCGGGTTCTTTTTGATGAAACGGTTCAAAACGGTCTTCCCTGACATAGCAAATTGCCTCCTTGCAATCGCGAAAATTCTGTGATAGCAAGGGTTTAGCAAATTTACGAAGATGTTAAAAGCCCTGGCCCTGAAAGGCCATCGTACAACTTGTGCATAAACAACAGGGCGCCAGACAAAACGCCGCACGAGCGCCTTCCCGGCTCCTTCATCCACACACCCGGTGGAACATTTCCGATGCCGCAAGATGAAAAAAAAACGGAGTTTGAAGAAGCCGGCCAAGAAGAGCAGATGTCGCTCGTGCAAGAGTTCCTCTTGTTCGTGGTCGAGAACAAGAAGTGGTGGTTGGCGCCGATTCTCCTGGTTCTCGGTCTGGTTGGCTTACTCGTGGTGCTGAGTTCGACCGGCGCCGCGCCGTTCATTTACACGTTGTTTTAAGATTCGGCCGACCAGTACGGTGGCCTTCCAAGGCCGTCGCTTTGCTCTCGTAACATCCTATTTCGACGGCCCCAAAAAGGCCATCGTGTAACTTGTGTATGGACGGCAGGGCGGGCGCTTAGGCGGGCGGCAGATGAAAATTCACCTAATACAAGCACGAAGCGCACGCGAGTGAATCAGTAAACGGTCATTCCCGTGTAGGCGGGAACCCAAAAACACTCTCGGACTCCCGTTGCCTGCGGCTACATTCTTTTCCGCCGCTCGCCTTAGGAATAGTCCTGAAATAAGTTACCGATTGTGGTTCAGAAAAGCCCGGCATTTTCAAAATGCCGGGCTTTTAGTTCTGCATGTAAATTCAGGACCGTTCCTTACCCCGACTTCGCCTGCTTCGCCTTGAGAAGTTCGGCGCTGAGAGTGGCGGCCATGTTGCCGCTCAGATATTTCGCCAGCAAGGCGCGTGTTTCGCCATACAGCTTGTCGACTCTTTCTTGGGAGCGTTTGTCGGTCGCCTCTTGCCGCCGTAGGCTGCGCTGCTGCTCCAGTTTGCGGGAAAGATCGTCGGGCGTGGGAAGGGCGCGGAATTTCTCCATTAACTTCTGTGCTTTATCGAGCTGCGATTTGGCGATCTCCTTGCGGATCCGAACCGCCAGCACTTCGCGCTGCGCGACCAAGTCGACAATGCTGCTTTGCAGCCCGGTGACGAAACCCACGACCGCCAGCCGTTCGTCATCGTTGGGAACCTGCGCCTCGACCGACGCTCGCTCGCCGGGCACTAATGGCAAGCGCGCCAATAGCCGATCGCCGTTTTTTACGTACAACACGCGCATGGTCGTGTCGCCTTGGCCAATATCGAGCGCTCCGCGCCAGTCGGTTCGGCCGACATACAAGGGTTTGCCGTCTTGGGCTGCTTTTTCGTAAAGGTCGTAGCCGACCAACGGCCCGTGCGGCGCTTTCCTGGCCACCAACCTAAGCTCGGTTGTACCGCTGGGAGGCCGCACGAGAATGCCGACTTTCTCCGTTTTTCTTCCGCTGCGTCCGCTGATTGGGCTGCGCACGCCGCTCATGACAAGGCACTCCAGCCGCGTGCGAATGTGCTCTTGTCCGACGAGATATGTCCAGGGCGGCGCGGTGATGCCATTTTTACGGGGCTTGCCGTAGCGGTCGTTGCGGCGAATGATTGGCGCCAAAACCGAACCGACGTCCATGGCGGCAGGATTCTCCGGGCGGAGAATCAAGCCGCCGGCTCGAATGCGTAGCGTAGCGCTTTTTCCCTTCGCTTTTTCGACTTTGCCGACCGGCGAAAAGGCCCACGCCGAAGCACGATAGCCTTCTTCCGGAACCAGCCGTATGTCGGCCGCGCGGCGCGTGGTCAGAGGGCCGAAATATTGCATGCGCGTATCTAATTCACGAGCGCGAAGCAAAAAACCTTGGGCGTCCGCATCGACCGACAACAAAATGAGCTTGTCGATGGCAACCAGCGTTTCGTCGCAGGCCAGCATCTGTTCGTACGTGAGTTGCTCCAAATCCAGCGAGATAGGGCCTCTGGCCGGCGCCGGCGCCGGTTCGACTTCCAGCCGCCATGCCGCATGCGCCAGCGAATCGCCCCGGTTGGCGATCTTTTTAATGAGCGCCCGCATCAGCGACGACGTTAATTCGGGACGCTGGGAGAAACTGATCCAGACGCGCACCTTGTAGGGGGAATACTGGTAGGCGACCACCGGTTCTTCCGCCGCCGCCGCGCCAACCGCCCATGCGCCAAGGCATCCGGCCAAAACGAGCGTTCTAAGAAGAGGAGAAAACATAGCGTTCATCATTTTAATTTGCCGACGTAGCTGACAAAATACGCCATTGCTCGATGTCTTGGTATAAAGAAACAGGATGACGTTCAAGATCTCGCACGTTATCACGATAGGCGAAAAAATCGGTTAATTGCCACAGCGGAATGATCGGCAATTCGTAGTACACCAGTTCGTGCAACTCGAGGAGTCGGTTGCGCGTTTCTCGCCAGTTTTTGGCGGTGTCGAGGCGCCGCAGCGCCAAGCGAATGAAGGCGTTCGCTTCTGGGAGCGATCCGGCAGCGCCCAACAGGCGCCGAGCGTCGACCACGGGCTCCCAAACAGCGGCCTCCACGTAGATTAAATCACAGGCTTTCCGGGCGGCGGCGTCGCCGGGCGGAAGTTCTTTCACTTCACAATGCATGCCAACGCTACTCAATTGAAAAGCGATATCCAGGCTGGCGCGGCGAGCAATTTCATGCGGCGGATACCCCAAGATTAAATCAGGACGCTTCGGCGGCTCTTCTTCGCGCTTCTTGGCGCGGCTGGCCAACTCCCGGTCGGCAAGCGTGGCCAACACCAGGGCAAGCGCCGGGTTATAGGCTCGGGGGAGAATCGTTCTGTTGTAAGCGTAACCTTGCGGGTCGTCGGAGCCGATGCCCGCCGGAAACGGACCGCTGATCAATTGGCACCCTGGCTGCGGGCGGCCTTCGAGGAGCGTTTGTTCGAGCGTCACCTTGCGATTCACGCCCATCAGCAGCGCGCGGCGAAAGGTCCTGTTTTTCAAGTGCGGTTTATCGCCCACGATTTCCAAATAATGCACCGACGGCAAACGGTAGCGGTCGACCGTAATGGAGGCGGCGGCTGAGAGTTCCGCCACATCGGCGGGATAGATTCGGTCCAGTATGTCGACATCGCCCGTGAGGAGAGCAGCCTTGGCTTGCCGCCGCTTCTGGAAACGGCGTTCGATGACGATCGCGGGCTGGTTTTTTCCCGCGAATTGATAGTTTTCGACCTCCACGAATCGGACTTCCTCCGCCGCCGTTTTGGCGACATCGTAAGGACCAAAATGACCGCTGCGGGCCGCGTTGCCCACCGAACGCTGAATATACGTTTGCAAGAGAGCTTCCGGCAGCACATGCGGCCGACGCAATCGCACTTCAACTTTCATGACATCCTCCACGGCAATGGAGGAGGCCAGTTGCGCCCAAACGGGGAGGTAGGTCGGACTACGAGGGTCGGCCAACAGCAACAGAGTTCGCGAGACATCATAACCATTGATGGCGAGCGCCGCGTCGCTGGTGGGCGGCGCCAAGTCGAACACCAGCGTTTTGTCGTCTTCGCTGCGGCTCAAGGTTCCGAACGGAAAATCATAAATTCCGCCTTCCGGTCCATGACCTTCATACTCCACCAGCGTGCGATGCAACAAACGACCGGCGCGCCGCGACGCGAAGCTGCGCAAACTACGAGAGTCGTACGTCGGAGCCAATTCCGACACGCCCACGATCACCAAGGGGTGCTCGTTTTCAAGCGCCGTGATAAATTCCCGGCCGCCTTCCACGTCAGGCCAAATAACCATCATTTTTCGCGCTGCCTGATGTGCTTCGAGATAATCTCGATTCGCGACGAATTTCGCGGCCTCTTCTTTTTTGGCGGCCGCCAACACCGACAGCTTCGCGGCCCAACGATCGAGCGCGAGCCGTTGCGCGTCGCCATATTGTTTTTGTATCCGGGAGTAAAGTTCATGTACGGAGTGGAAGTCGTCGTTATCGACATACCGCTGGAAGAGGCGGTCGAGAATCGCGCCGATCACCGACGACAACGCCAGCGACGCAGCCCGATTCTTAAAGTTCGGGTTCAGACGATACAGCTCCTCCAATACGCCCAGGCCTTCGTTAAACCTCCCGGCGCGAAAAAAATCGGCCGCGTTGGCGAAGAGATATTTTTGGCGAGCCTCTGCAAGCCCCGGCGTTCGCGGGTAGTTTTTTAGCAATACGCTTAAATAGTCGTAGGCGGCGTCAAACTCTTTCGCGGCGATCAGCCGGTTGGCCTCTTCGAGCAGGAAAGCTTCAAAGTATTTGACCGAAGCAATATGCCGCTTTTCAAGATCGAACTGTTTGGTGGGGTCGTCCGACATTCTGATGCGAATTTTATCGGTCGGACCACCTCGCGCCACCGTGGCGCGCTCTTTTTGCGTCAGCGCCACGACCTTAAACACGCGGTTGCCATTCTGTTCGTTCAGCGTGATTTCATCCCAAGGGTCGGCGTCGTAGAGTCGAGCGGGCGCTTGCGCAAAGGCCCGGGCGCCGGCCAGCAGGGGAAGCACGTCGCCGGCCGGGGGGAACACGTCGCCGGCGAGCGGAAACACCGCCAAAACGAGCAAGGTCAAGAGGATAATGAACGTTCGCTTCACGTGCGTCGAGCCTCTCGCTATCCAAGCATGTGTGGAAAAAATACGTCCTGGTGCTGAAGCCCGGCTTTCTCAAAAAGTCGGGCTGCTCAAACCGAGGGGGTTAGGGCGCCAATCCTGGAAGAATGTGCAAGACGCCATCGCTGCCCGGCGCCAATAATTTCGGACCAAACGGCGTCACTCCCGCTCCTAGCGGCTCGCCAACGTCAAACTTTTTCAGCTCCTTGCCCGATGCGCCGTCGACCAACCAGACCATTCCCGCCTGCGACGCAAAGAGGAAGTTTCCGTCCACCGCCAAAGGATTTCCCACCGGAGCGCCGTATTGCAACGGCGCCGTCCACAGCGGCTTTTCGCCGCCGTCGAAGCAGAGCAGGCCGTCTTGTTCGGTGGCTAGAAAAACGCGGCCGCCTTGCGTTTCCGGCCCCCACAACACGCGCCCCTTGAGCGGAGCACGCTTGTATTCCAGACCAGGGAATTGGATAACCACCACCGCTTCTCCCGAACCGGAGCGGCCGACGCCGTAAATCGTATTCCCCACATTGGCCAGAGAACTGATCACGTCCAGATCGAGCGATTGCGTGGCGAGCGCCGTCAGGTGCGGCTGCGGCTTTGGCTCGACGCCAACACGAAATAGCTTTCGGTCGCTCCGAGCCACCACGAATTCCTTGCCTAGCACCACCGGACGCGACCACGTCATTTCGTCGCCCGGTTCGCTTGGCGGTTGCAACGGCAGCACCAACGCCTTGCCATTGGTCGGACTGAGCAAATGAAGCTGGCCGTTATTGATCGGCGCCAGAACTCCATTTTCAAAAACATTGAGTTCGCCCGAGACGGAGGAATTCTCGGGAAGCTGTAGGGCCACCACTTTAGGGCGAGCGGCGGTGGCGTTTGGGTCGTACGACAAAACACGTTCTCGGATCGAGTCGCCGGCAAACAGCAGTTTGCCATCGGGTAAAGTAAGCTCGCGTCCGAAGGAAGACGCCATGGGGCCGCTCAACGTGGGCGACTGGGGTTTGCCGTTGTAGCCGGCGCGTACAATTTCTCCATCGAGCGAGAACAGATCGCCGCGCGCGGAAATCGCGGCGATTTTTCCGCCTTTCCGCTCCAGCACGCCGACCAGGGGAACGCCCAATTCGGTCCGCCAAAAGGCAGAGCCGTTGTCGCGATTGGCCGCCGTGATAACCACGCCGCCGGAGTCTTTTTGCCGCCGCGCGTGGAAGAGCACATCGCCAATGAGCTGTAACGGCGCGTTGTATCCGCCGCCTTCATCCTTGACCCATTTGCGGGCAATCTCGCCGGTTGTTTGTTGCAACTCGTATTTGGATAAACGATTATCGGTCAACCAGAGTTGGCCCAGGTCGACCACGCGGTAGCCGACCTCCGCGCTCTTGCCGGCCGCAATGCGCTTGGCGATTTCGCTGACCGGCTTTTCTTCATTGGCGGGATCAATCTCGAAATAGTGAACACCTCCCAGATCGGTGGTGACCAAAACACGCTTTTGATACACCAAGGGCGGCAACACCGCGTTGCCCTTGAGGCGGATCGGTTTCTGGGCGAATTGCAAACCGTTTTCAGAATCGTCGAGCGTGATGATGTGCAGCAGGCAGAAATCGACGCCCGCATTCTCGACCACGAACATCTTGCCGCGCACCGCGACCGGAGCAACCGAAATACCGCCCGCCCGGTGCCCCAGATAAAAAACTTCCTCGCAGGCCAGCGTGCCGGCGTTAAGGCGATAAAGATTCGAATGCTCGCCAATCTGATACACGCTCGTGCTTTGCGCCGGGTGTAGCGGCCCGACCGGCAGCGGTTGCGGAAAAACAGTTCGTTGGGCGGAGGCCCCGCTTTGGGCGTCGGCCGAAAGCAGGGCGCCGGTGGGCGTGGCGATGAGAATGCGTTCGCCATCAAGCACCGGCGCGGCAAAGGGGCCGCCGATGGGCAACCGCCAAATGGTTTTTCCGCTGCCGCCCGCGACGCGAACCAGTTCGTTGTTGCGGCCATCGACCAACAGGACGTCGGCGTCGCTCTCCTGGCTGACCGGGCGGGGAGGAATCACGGTTTCATAGCCCACGAAACGCCGCCATTTCACCGCGCCGGTGGTGGCGTCAAACGCATAGACCGCCCCACGCACCAAATAATACACTGTTCGGTTCGACACGCCCGGCGCCGGCTTGCCGCGATTGGCGGCCATCACGACGCGAAACTCCGAAGCGTAAGGCGGTTCTTCGGTGAGGGGCTCCAGCGGCAGATCCTCGATTTTGACCGCGTCTTTTTCCCGCTCGGTGATTGTTCGCACCGCCGCGATCAGACCGGCGTCCGATTCCAGGCTGGGGTACGTTTTGAGAAGCTGCTTGCGGAGCGCGTACGCGCCTGGCGTATCGCCCTGGGCGATCGCGCCGTTAATGTTTTCAAGTGCGGTGCGAAGCGTTTTTTCCCGATTGATATTGCGCTCCGCGATGGAAATGTCTTCCTTGATGGCGTCGATCGTGGCTTGAATGGTTTTCCGCAGCGTGGAGGGAATGTAAGACGGATTGTCAACCAGCTTCATCGCCCCGACCGCCAAGTCGACCAGCGTTTGTGCTTGCGTGGTGTCGGCGGAGCTTTTTGCCTCCGTGGCGAAACCCTTGGCAATTTTCGGCAGCGTGCCGGCGAGTTCCGGCCGAGCCAGTTCAAAACTTTCCTCCGGTTCGATTTTCGGAAGAATGCTCTCAGCGGTTTTTAATGATCGCTCCCAGTTGCTGGCTTCCACGTTTTGGCGCAGGCGAGCCAATTGACTCCGAACCCGCGCCAAACTGGCGTTGGAGTCTTCGGGGAATCGTTTGAGAAACGCTTTGTATTTTTCGATCGCATCGCTGTACGACTGTTGTTCGTAGGCCTCCTGCCCGGCTTCAAACATTTTCACCGCATCGGCCGAATTGAGCCAACCATAGAGCCCTATCACGGCGCCAATGAGCAGAATCAGACTGGCGCCTCCGGCCAGCATGAGCGGCGTGTCGAAGGTGTGCTTCTTCGGTTTTTTTTGTTTTTTGGGTGTGAGGCCGGATTTCTCGTTGGGCTTGTCGTTTCCCGCGCCACCCAGGGCATCAGCGCCATCCAGGGAATCAGCGCCGCCCAGGGAATCAGCGCGGTCGTAATAATCGACGCCTCCGAGGGAATCAGCCCCGTTTAACGACTCCACCCGATTTTCCGGCGAACCGATTGGCGTGAGGCCATCGTCGATCGGCGTGAGGCCGTCGGCGGTCCCGGCATCGAGCGGAGTCAGGCCGTTGACCGCTTCCATGCCGGTCAGATCGTCGTCGTCGCCGAGCGGGGTCAAGCCGGAAACATCGCTGGAAAAGTCTTCGGTAACTTCGGCCAGTTCCACAATTTGCTGGTCTTCCTCGACCAGACGTTTGGCCTGGAAGGCCGTCAAATGTCCTTTGTCGACGAGTAATTTGGCTACGGTTTTCGCAGTCACCTGTTTTTTGGCGCTCGCGACCTGCTCGCGCAATTTCGCCAAAACACCCGCCTCAAGCAAACCTTGTTGTTCGAGTCGATCAAGAAACTCACCAGCCGTCATGCCTATTCACTTTCTCAACAGGGGGTTCTACTTCACGCGGTCTAAAACCGAAGTGTGCAATAAAATAGAGTTAGATGCCAAAACGCAAATTCGGGTCGCCTGCGGTATAGCACGGCGAGATTTTTGGGCGTCTCTCCAAACACGCATACCGCACCCTTATTCCTCCTCGTCTTGTTCCGTTATCGTGAGTTTGATGCTGTCCATCGCGACGATCGCTCCGGCGTCGAGCGCCGCCACCACCGTTGCATGCCGGGCGTCGCCGTGGGCAATCACGAGCAGATGGTTGGCGATGTTGCCCGAACTGGAAAGCTGCTTCGCTCGCTTAAGCGTGATGATCAAATCTTGCTTGCTGGGCGCTTCTTCGTCCCAGTCTTCGGCAATCACGCGATAGGTATTGTTGGAGTCGATCCTGACCGTCACGTAATCGGGATCGTCTTCGATGTCTTCAATCGTTTGAGGGTTGGTGCTGGCTTGATCGGTCTCGGGAATGGGGATTTGAATCGACTTTTGCAGTGTGAACGAGGCCGTCACCATGAAAAAAATCAGCAACAGGAAGGTCACGTCGACCATGGGCGTCATGTCCATCTCGGCTTCGATCGGCTCCTTGTCGGAAAAATCGAGCGGCACTTCCTCCGCCACCAACTCTTGCGCGGCTTCCTCTGCATGGCGTAGTTGCGGCGGTTCGGGAACACTCAACAGCGCGCCGCAATCGGGGCAATTCACGCGCACGCCAATCAGTTCTTCATCGGCGCCGATGCGCTCATCGCAGATGGGGCAGAGGAAATCGAATGTCATGCTTACTTGGCCCCCACCACCGCGACATATAAATTTTTACCCGCCGCCGCGATGCCGATCGCGCGCGCCACGCGCGCCACCTCGCGCTCCTTGACATTTTCCTCGGCCATCAGAATGATGCCCTCCAAACTAGCGTCGTCGATCGACCGGTTTTCAATGTATTCGGCAATCTCTTGTTCTTGCTCCAGCGGGTCGGACGAGTTCAGCAGCGCGCCCGCCGATTTCCCCTCCGACTTGTAAATCAGGGGAGGCGACCCCTCCGCGCCGGAGGCAATGGTCAAAATAATGGAGGTCGCGGCCAAGGCGGCCACGCCGGTTTTCGCCGGAGGCAGCGTGACGGCTGGATTTTTCTCCTGGTTGGACGCCACCAAAAAAAAGATCAGCAGTAAAAACGTGATGTCGATCATCGGAGTGATGTCCATCTCGACTTCTTCAACGCGTGATTTTCTCGCCCCGAAAGACAACGCTTCTTCCACTAGGTCGGGCGCGCGGGAAGGGAGAGGTTTGTCGGCAGCCATCGGTCCTCCTCCTTATTTCGCGTGGCTCAGGGCAGTCCGGAGTATCTCGAAAAACCGGGCCAACCCGAGCGAGACGAGGTCTTCAAACTTCTTAATGCGAACATTAATTACGGTCATCAACATGGTCAGCGGAATTGCGATTGCCAATCCGCTGGCGGTCGTGATCAGGGCCACGCTAATGTTTTCCGCCAGTTGGGCCGGCTCAACATTCTTCTCCGCCGCGAGTTTGGCGAAGGCGCCCATCATACCGACCACCGTTCCCAACAGCCCGACCATCGGTGCGCTTTTGATCACGGTGTTGATCCAGGCGAGGCGATTGTCGAGGTCGGCGAGCACGTCGCGTTGGAAGCGGTCGAGCACGAGTTGCCGCACCTTGGAGTAGCCCACTTCGCGGTTGGCGATCGCGAGAATGGCCAGCCTGGAAATGGCGCGGCCATCGGCTTCGCAAACTTCCTCGGCGTCGTCGTACGACTGTTGGTCGAGCAGTTCTTCGAGGGAGTCGAGAAAGCCGGTCTGTGCGTTTTCATTTTTGAATCGCAATTGCGCCACGCGGCGCCACACCAGAACAGCACAGAGTGCGCCCCAGAGGGCGAGCAGGCCCAAAACGACATAAATAATATTGCCCGCTATGTTGGTAAGTCCTGATAGGTCCATTCTTTATTGTCCGTCAAGTGGCGTTATGGTCAGTGCCGCTAGGGCGATGTTGTCTGTGTTCTAGGGACTGATTATTTCTAGGGCACAAGGCGATAGCGTTGGTCGAGCACATAAAACTCGAAACCACTGCCTTTGTTTCTTACTCCGAAAATAGTTTTTTTGACTTCTTTCAACGGCCGGCCTTTTAATTTAGCCAGTTCGACCGTGGCCAGTAGGTTTTCCGTCTCCGCCGGAATAAACTGCATTTGCACCCGGCCGCTGGTTTTCACGCCGGCGTTATTCAACAATTCGGCGTCGGCTTGTTGCAACTCGCCGCCCCGCCAAATCATGAGCAGGCGTTTTTCGTCCTTGCTCTTGCCGGAACGGCGGTCGGGCTTGGGTTTGGAAAGATTGAACGCATATTCCACGTTTGAATCGCCTCCGCCGGTAACGCCCAACTCAATTTTGAAAAAATCGAGTTTGCGGGCGTAGGTCTTGAGGTTGCCGGAGCCGAACTGAATCTGCCAGCGTTCGGCGCGGGGGATTAAATCAGACCCTTCTCCCAACGGACCGGCTCGCCGCGAATCGCCCAGCCCGTTGCCGCCGGTGGTGGCCGCAGCAACGCCCTCGGCGAACTCCGGCGAAGCCGCCACCGAAGAGACGGCGTCGGTCACGGCTTCCAACGACTGCTCCACTTGCGGCTCTTCAAATTGCTCCAACTCCTCCACGCCGGGCGGCTCCAAATCGCGTGCGGTGCCGATGGCGTGGTCGCCGCGGCCTTCGGCTTCTTCGATGATCTCGACTGGAACCGCGATTTTCGTGAACCAAGTTCGGGAGGTCAGTGCAATGATGAATAACAGCAAGGCCACGAACCCCACCATGAACACCAACGACACCAACGCGCTGGCCACGCGTTCGTAGAACGAAACATGCAGCACCCCCACCGATTTCGACGGTGGACGCGTCTTGGACGATGTTGGCTGGGCGACCGTGGTCACGAGAAAAACACTCGGTTAGGAAGATGGAAACAAGATGAGAAATAAGACAAAACCTCAAACCGCGCCGAATCGCCTTGGTGGATTTGAAGATTTGAACAACGAGATTAGATCAGGGCGGCGCAAACCGCTGTTGCTTGAGAGCGAACTCCCAGACATTCACGTTCAGACAGCACCACCGCCCACGAAATTCGATCGTAATGAGGGCGTGAACCGTTGTCAAGGAACCGAAGTCTTTGTGCCGCCGGGGTTTGCCATGAAATGAGGGGGCCGGCCCTGGACCGTTCGGGAATTTATTGTCGTCTCAGGGATTGGGCAAAGTGATTTGTCAATAGTTAATGGTCATTTGTCATTGGCCATCTATTTCCCGCACCTCTTTGGTTCTCTCTCTCCAATGACCAATGACTATTGAAAAATAACTAATGATAAATTTGTTCTTTGCCTACGCAAATCAGACAATTGCTTCTCGAACGGCGCCCGGTGAGGGCTGTCGGGAATACATATGTTTGTACGATGGCCTTCCACGGCCGTCGTACTTTCGTTTCAAAACACGCCCTAAGGCGAGCGGCAGATGAAAATTCACCTAAATACAAGCACGAAGCGCAAGCGAGTGAATCAGAAAACGGTCATTCCCGCGTGCGGTGGGAACCCCAAAAAAACCACGGACTCCCGCTACGTGCGGGTAAGTTATTTTCTGCCGCTCGCCTAAGAACACTGATGCAGCGGTCCGTTCGGTGTTTATGCAAATCCCGGATTTAACTTGGCCCACACTTTCTAGGGCACAAGGCGATAGCGTTGGTCGAGCACATAAAACTCGAAACCACTGCCCTTGTTTCTTACTCCGAAAATAGTTTTTTTGACTTCTTTCAAGGGCCGGCCTTTTAACTTGGCCAGCTCGGCCGTGGCTAGCAGGTTTTCGGTATCCGCCGGAATAAACTGCATTTGCGCCCGGCCGCTCGTTTTCACGCCGGCATTGTTCAACAATTCGGCGTCTGCTTGTTGCAACTCGCCGCCCCGCCAAATCATGAGCAGGCGTTTTTCTTCCTTGCTCTTGCCGGAACGGCGGTCGGGCTTGGGTTTGGCTAGATTGAATGCATATTCCACGTTTGAATCGCCTCCGCCAGTAACACCCAACTCAATTTTGAAGAAATCGAGTTTGCGAGCGTACGCCTTGAGGCTGCCGGAGCCGAACTGAATCTGCCAGCGTTCGGCACGGGGGATTAAATCAGGCCCCTCGCTCAGCGGGCCGGCTTGCCGCGGATCACCCAGTCCGTTGCTGCCGGTGGTGGTGGCCGCAGCAACGCCTTCGGCGAACTCCGGCGAAGCGGGCGCCGAAGAGACGGCGTCGGTCACGGCTTCCAACGACTGCTCCATCTGCGGCTCTTCAAATCGCTCCAACTCCTCCACGCCGGGCGGCTCCAAATCGCGTGCGGCGCCAATGGCATGGTCGCCGCGGCCTTCGGCTTTTTCGATGCTCTCGACTGGAACCGCCGTTTTTGTGAACCAAGTTCGGGAAGTCACGGCAATGATGAATAACAGCAAGGCCACGAACCCAACCAGGAACACCAACGACACCAACATGCTGGCCACGCGTTCATAGAACGACACACGCAGCACACCCGCCGATTTCGAAGGTTGACGCGTCTTGGACGGTGGTGGCTGGGCGACCGTGGTCACGAGAAAAACACTCGGCTAGGGAGTATGGAACTCTTCGGCGTTATCGAGAACACTTTGGCATTATACCGCATGGGTATTGACGCCGCTTGGCGAAATTCGATCGTAATGAGGGCGTGAACCGTTGTCAAGGAACCGAAGTCTTTGTGCCGCCGGGGTTTACCATGAAATGAGGGGGCCGGCCCTGGAGGGGCGTTGTTTATGCGTAGGTTGTACGATGGCCTTCCAAGGCCGTCGAAACAAAGATATTCCAGGAACAGACCGACGGCCTTGGAAGACCATCGTACGTTGTCTCTCTGCATTTGTGTATAAATAACAGCCTGGGAGGGCTCTCGGTGATCGCCAAAAAAACAGGAAGGTTCTCGCGCGTTTTGCTCCCGGTCTGGGGCCAGATGCATTACAATCTTGGCCTCGCGCTCGCAGCGCTTCTTAGCTCGGCGAATCCACCTTTCAGGGATTTGGTCGGCTGGTCTTCCACAGGATTGGCTTTTCTTCGTTCGGCTGGCGATGCCGAAATGCGATACTTTGGCGGAAACGGTTTTTTCAATGCACACATCTCGCAGAGCCACGTGTTCGCGCAAGCAGCACATGGGGCGGTTTTTCCTTTCCGCGTGGAGTTTATCGACGACGGTTTTACTGTCGTGCCTATCATCGACGGCGGACGCCGAAATTCGAGCCGGCCATTTGGGGGTTCGCGCGGGAACGGAGCGGCACGTCGCGGGTCGCTGGGGGACGCTGTCCTTCGATGTCATTAACCCCGATGACACCGACGCCGAGGCTTTGGCGGTGAGCCATTTTGGCGATAATCCCAACTTGCAGTTTGGTCGGCGCATTTGGGTTCCGGCGCATTCGCATCGCACTTCGTCGTACTTGATGCTCACTCCAAAAATCGCTACGGCGGTCGGGAAAAACTCCAACGGGCGTCAATCGATATCGCTTCGGTCCGTGCTGTACGATGTCAGCAATGGCGGCCAACGCTCGATTCGCGAGGAATACGAGCAGGTGTTGCAGAAAACGGTCGTCGTGATCGAAAAGCCGACCTCCAACACAGGGCTTCTGTCCGCCGTGGACGACAACATGTTCTACGAAGGCGTGGTGGCCTGGCGCGGCGCCGTGCGAAAGACCCGGCGGCTCTCCCAATTTGCTGAGCCGCCGCTGCCGTCCACGCCGGAAGCTTGGCAAGGGCTCGATCAATTTATTGTCGCCGACGACAACATCAGCGCCGACATGGTCGCTATCGACGCCCTTCGCCAATGGGTGGAGCGAGGCGGAAAACTTTGGCTGCCGCTGGATCGCCTCAGTGAAGAAACGGTGCTCTTGCTGATGGGCGACGCCTACCAATGCCAGGAAGTCGGCCGTGTCGATCTGAGCCAGGTATCCTTCCAGAGCGATGAGTATGGCGCCGTCGGCAGCAGCGCGGCGCCTCGAACATACGAACAACCGGTTTCACTGGTGCGCGTCGTGACGAATCGTGCGGAGGTCGTGCATACCATCAATGGCTGGCCGGCTTCCTTTTGGGTTCCCCTGGGCAAAGGCGAAGTGCTGTTCACCACACTGGACATTCGCGGTTGGATTCGTCCCCGCACGCCAGAAGACCCTCGCCCGGTGCATGTGTTGCAGGGGACCGACCATGTGGCGCTGCCGCCGTTGGAATTCCTGGGCCACCGTTTCTTCGGCAGGCCGCTTCCCATGGGGCTGGCGGGAGAGAACTTCCAAGCCTATTTGGCGCCGCAGGTCGGGTATCGGATTCCCTCTCGCGCGGTTGTGACGGGAATCTTCGCGGCCTATTGCGCGACGCTCCTGGGCGGCGGCGTGTTTCTCTTTTTGCGAAAGCGACTCCAACATTTTCTCTGGTTGACGCCCGTCCTCTCGGTCGTGGCGGCCGGGGTTTTGGCGTCGCTCGGCGCTGGCGCCAAGTCGACGCCCGTAACGGTCGGCAACTTGCAATTCCTGCAAGTCGCGGACGGCGGCAACAACGGTCAAATCAGCGGCGCGGTGCTCCTCTATTCCCCGCAACGGAACGATACCATACTGGGCGCTGAAAAAGGCGGAGTATTCCTGCCTGACGTGGAAAACATTCCTAGCGCCAAACGCATGGTTTGGACCGACTTCAACCAGTGGCATTGGGAGAACCTGGCCCTGCCGGCGGGCGCTCGACGGGCCGACTACCAAATCGACGCCGTTTTTCCCGACCCGCTTAAAGCCGAAGTGGAATTCGGTCCCCAAGGGTTGACCGGGGAAATTCGCGGCGCCGATGCAATAACCTGGAGCGACGCCATTCTCGCCACGCCGGTGTTGGGCAATGTGGCGGTCCGGTGGAAGGGAAATCGTTTTACCGCCACCGCCGACGACTCCCTGGCCACGGGCCAGTTTCTTCTCGACGCGTTGGTGAGCGATGAACAGCGCCGCCGCCAAGAGGTCTACAGGCAACTGTTGCAAAAAAGCAGCTCCAAACGCCCTTACCCGGCCACGCCCATGTTGCTCGCCTGGCGAACTCCGTTCGAGACCCATTTCAATCTGCCCGAACACGCGCGGCAGTTCGGTTCGGCGCTGGTCGCGATTCCACTTACCTTTCGTCCCACGCCGCCGGATCGCGATGTCGTGATTCCCTGGCCGTTGCTGCCCTACCGCACCGTCGGCAGAACGCGCCAAGAGGCCGGCGCCTCGACCTACAACCATCGAAAAGATGAATGGCTGGCCAAGCAACGGCTGACGACCACCATTCTGCGTTTTCAAATTCCCGAATCGGTCCTTCCGCTGAAAATTTCCCAAGCCGATGTGACGCTTAAAATCAGAGCGCCGGGTCGGGAAATGGAGGTTCTCGGTGGAGATCCCCAACAGGCGGTTGAAATCGGTCGGGAGTTGAATCCGGTGGGCGCGTTTCGGTATCGGTTGACGAAACCGGAGCAACTGTATGTTGATTCGACGGGCGGCTTCTTTTTTGAATTCACCGTGAGCGACATTCTCACGCCCGACGAGTCGGGCGAAGATACCCAAAATGCATGGAAAGTTGAAAGCCTACGGCTGCAAGTGAAAGGCCGAACTGGCAAAAATCCCTAACAAGGCTCAACATCCCTAACAAGGCTTCTGGAAATGGCAAGCAATGATTTGGTCGTGTCTGTCGACCGGCTGACAAAAAAATACGGCGAATTTACCGCCCTCGACGATCTTTCGTTCACGTTGGAACGCGGGCATATTCTCGGCTTCATCGGTCCTAATGGGGCGGGAAAAACAACCACCATCAAGATTCTGGTCGGTCTGGCCCGGCCAACCAGCGGCTCGGCCTCCATTGCCGGCGCCGATTGCGTGCGAGATGCTCGTAAAATCAAGCGGCTGGTCGGCTTCATGCCCGATAAGTTTGGCGCCTACGATAACATGCGTGTCAACGAATACCTTGATTTCTTCGGCGCGGCGTTCGGCATCGGCCGCCGCAAGCGGGCCAAACGCATCGACGAAGTAATGGAAATCACCGGCGCCGCCTACATGAAAGACCGCTACGTTTCGACCTTGAGCCACGGCATGCAGCAACGCATCGGTATTGCCAGAACCTTGTTGCATGATCCCGAAGTGCTCATTTTCGACGAACCGGCCAATGGCCTCGATCCTCAAGCCCGTATCGAAATGAGGACCCTGCTATTGCATCTGGCCGAGATCGGTAAAACATTGATCGTGACCAGCCATATTCTGCCGGAGTTGTCTCGCATTTGTGATACCGTGGCGATTATCACCGAAGGCAAGTTGCGAGCCTTTGGAACGTTGGATGAAATTGTCCGGCAGGTTGGGCAGCGGCGCATGATCGATGTCTTGATCAGCGAGCAATCGCAGCTGGAACGCGCCCGCCAGATTCTTGAAGCCACTCTCGGCGCCTCGGCCGAAGTGGTGGTTTCGGTGGCGGAGCACGCTGTTCGTTTCCGCGCCGGCGGCACGGAGAGAGAGTTGGCCGAAGTGTTGGCCAAACTTGTTCACGAAGGGATTTCCGTTTCTCAATTTCGTGAGTTGCAGACCGATTTGGAGGAAGCCTTCCTCACCGTTACCGCGAACAAGCAGGTCAAGCAGGTCGACGCCGCCGAAGCGCTGGCTGCTACGCCGGGAGGCGAAGCGTGAAGAATCCTATTGTCGAGCGTGAATTTGTCGGCCTGCTCCGCACGCGCAAGGCCCTCGCGATGCAAGTTTGCGTGGCCTTGGCGTTCGCCGCGTTGGTCGTGATTCGTTGGCCGACCGACGGCTTGGTCGATCTTTCGGGCGAGCAATCTCGGGAAGTGTTTCAGTTGTTCGCCTATGGTTTGATGGCGACCATCGTCCTGCTCGGGCCCACGTTTCCTGCTTCCTCGATCGTGAGTGAAAAAACCCGCGGCACGCTGGCGCTGTTGTTGAATTCGCCGATGTCGGCTTGGTCGATTTTCTGGGGGAAATGGCTGGGCGTGTTGGGCTTTGTGCTGTTGTTGCTGGTGGTCAGCCTGCCGGGGGCGGCGGCCTGTTATACGATGGGAGGCGTCGATCTTGTTCGAGATATCGGCGGGCTCTACGGCGTACTGCTTGTGGTGGGCCTCCAATACACGGCCTTGGGTTTGGCGGTGAGTTGTTACGCGAATTCGACCGACTCCGCGCTGCGCATCACTTACGGCATTGTGTTGCTGGCGTCGGTGCTCCTCTTGGCGCCCCATTACTTTTTTCAGGGGCAACCCGGAATCGTCTCTTGGTTGGCCGAATGGGCGCGTTGCATTTCGCCGGTTTCCGCCATCATGGAGTTATTAGGACACGGCGACGTCGGCGGACTGATCGCCAAAAAAGGCGTGTTGCCGCGGTTTATCGGCTTGGGCCTGCTTTCCACCGCCGGCCTTGTGCTCACCACGGTGAGCCGGCTGAACTACTCCATTTTCGATCGTTCCCGCTCCGCCGGCAACATCACCGACGACCGCGGGTTGGCCATGCGGACCGCCCGCCGCGTTTTCTTTTTGGTCGACCCGCAACGGCGCAAACGAGCGATTGCCTGGTACACGAACGCCGTGATGGTGAAAGAATTCCGTTCGCGCCGTTTCGGCCGCTCCCATTGGCTGCTGCGGCTCATCGCGGGCTGTGCGGTGATTTCGCTGGGTTTGGCGTGTATTTCAACGGTTGGCGTGCGCAACTGGGGCGTCGAGATGATTGGCGGTCTGATGGTGACGCTGCAAGTTTTGCTGATCATCATTCTGACGCCCAGCCTCTGCGCCAGTTTAATAAGTGCGGAGCGGGAGAGCGGCGGTTGGACGCTCCTGCAAATGACGCCGCTGTCGCCCGGCGCCATTCTTCGCGGAAAACTATATAGCGCGATCGCGACGCTCTTAATGGCGCTCGCCGCCACGCTGCCGGGATATCTGGCGATGGTTTACATCGAACCGGCCATGTATGAGCAAGTTCGCCAGGTGTTGGTGTGTTTGGCGCTAACCGCTTTTTTCTCGATCTCGCTGAGCACGCTGGTGAGCAGCTTCTTCGACAAAACCGCCGTTGCCACCACCACCGCTTATGTGTTGCTGGCCGGGTTCTGCACCGGCACGCTCTTGATTTGGCTCGGACGCGACGCCCCGTTCGGACAAAGCACCGTGCAAGCGGCGCTGATGCTCAACCCGATGGCGGCCGCACTTTCAGTGATCGGCGCCCCGGGCTTCACGCAGTACGATCTTGTGCCGGCCAACTGGTGGATCGTCGGCGCGGCGTCGATGATGATGTTGGCGGTGCTTCGGTATCGTGTTTGGCGGCTGACGTTGCCGCAGTAGTTTCAGTTTCTGCCGCAGTAGTTTCAGGTTTGGGAGCTTTGGAGATTTGCCGTGTTGAAATACGCCGAATTTGTATGCGTTGTTTGCCTGCTGGCGAGCGGAGTGTTGCCGTTTGCACCGTCGGCGGCTCGTGGGCAGACCGCCAAGATTCAACATTTGTTGATTGATGATCCTGTAATTCGATCGCCTCCCTTGCAGTATACGGTGTCTGAAAAACTGATGCCCATGTGGGTGATTGGGCTCGAAAAAGGAGACCAAGAACTCAAATGCCAGTTGGCCAGTTCCTTGATTTTGGCGCACGACTTGGGAATCACCGAATTTGGCGAAACGCTGGCTGCGGTTGGTCGCGAATTTTCCTCACCGCAATCGACGTTGGCGGTGCGGCTTTCCATGGCGAAAACGCTGGTTGTCTTTGATGATCGGGAATCGCGCGAGGCGTTGGCCTCGCGATTGAAAAAAGACGGCCTCGCGATGGCCATCGTTGTCGAGCCGGCGCTGGCCCGTTGGCGTTACCAGCCGATGGCAGAGGCTTGGCTTTCGCGTTTGGAAGGCTACGCCGTCGCTTCGCCGACCAAGTTAAGGCTGGCGTTTTCCGGGCTGACCGCTCTGGGCGAACAGCGAGCGGCGAAGCCCCTCGAGGAAATCGTCTTCAACACCAGCCTGCGAGGTGGCCTCCGTATCGACGCCGCGCGCGCCTGGGGAGAGATCGTCAACGCTGGCCTGGAAGATGCCTCAGCGCGGCTTGCAAAGAAAAAGTCGCCCACCCAGATCGACGAACTGGCGGCCGTTTTGTTGTTGCGCCGGCATTCAAGCAACCAAGCCGTCGCGCTGCTCAAAACATGGGGACGCAACCCCAACCCGACACTCGCGGCGCTCGCCCTGCAACGGTTGCTTGAACTCAATCCTGATTTCGTTCTCGAAACGATCAAGGAAAACATCGCCCATCCCGACGCCAACATTCGCACCATTGCCGCACACGCCCTGATCGCCCGACCCAGCGAAGAGCATATCAAGCTGCTGGGGGAAATACTGAATGATCCTCACCCCGGCTTGCGAAAACATGTTCGTTTTGCGCTGACAAAATTCGCTCAAGACGAAAACCTGCGCCAGACGGTTATCGATCAGGCCATGCAAGTACTGCAAGCTGATCGGTGGGCGGGGCTGGAGCAAGCTATTCTTTTGTTGACCGATCTTGACGTCAAGAAGGCGACCAAACGCATGGCGGAACTGCTTGATTATCCACGCAGCGAAGTGTTTATTACCGCCGCTTGGGGATTGGGCCGCTTGCGCATCGCGGACACGATTCCCGCGCTCGTGAGAAAAGCGGAGCAGCATGCCGAGGGAACGCGTCTGGACCGGCCCCATAAAGATTTTGGTTTGCAAGCCGAATCAAGCCAGCAACTGGCACATATTTTCGAGGCCCTCGGCGCCTTGGACCACAAACCGGCGGAACCCTTAATGAGGCGTTTCATACCCAAGAATGCGCCCTACACGGAAGAATCTCGGTCGGCGGCCATCTGGGCGTTGGGAAAAATGTACGCCGGAAAAGCCCACCCCGAACTCACCGACTTGTTCATCTCCCGATTCAACGATTTTGCTTCCGTGGTGCCTGAAATCGAAATGGTGCGGATGGCCAGCGCGATTGCCCTGGGCCGGATGAAAGCCGCCAAGGCGGCGCCCTCCTTGAAGTTGCAATATGAGTACGAGACCGCCACGGCGCCGATCAGTTTGGCGACAGGATGGGCGATCTCGGAAATCGAGAACACGGAATTCCGAGTGATCGATGCTTGGCTTCAACCACGCTCCAATTGGGTTCTCGAACCGTTGGAATAGATCTTGAACAGATCCTAGGGGCGTTTTCTCGATTCCAGCGTGACCGTGAAAGACAGTTCTTGTTCGCCTCGCCGCACCACGATTTTTATTTTGTCGCCCGGTTTGCTGTGGCTCAGGGCGCCGGAGAAATCTTCGACGTCGCCAATTTCCAAGTCGTTGTATTTGATGATGATATCTCCGCCGCGCACCCCAGCCTTCTGCGCCGGGCCATCCTTCGCGACGCCGTCCAGAGCCATGCCTTCAGCCGTGCTGGCGTAATCGGGCACACTGCCGAAGTAGGGCCAGTTGCCGCCGCGGGCCACCCGCCGACGTGCAATCTCGATATATTCAGGACGCGCCTTGGCCTTCGCGATATGAATTGCCGTCTGGAAGACCAGATCCGTTACGCGGCGCATGCCAACGATGTTTAATCGTTCGAAGTCGTCGCTGGGCCGATGGTAATCCTTGTGGTTTCCGGTGAAAAAGTGCATGACTGGAATTTTCGCCTCGTAGAAAGAGGCGTGGTCGCTGGGTCCGTAGCCTCCCGACTGCTTGGTAATATCGAAGCCGCTTTTTTTATTGAGTTCGTCGAGCAATACGCCGAACGCCTCGGCGGTTTCCAAACCTTGAATGATGAGTTTGTTGTCTTTCAGCCGGCCGACCATGTCCATGTTGATCATGGCAATTGTTTTTTCCAGCGGCCACAGAGGGTGTTTGACATAATATTTACTGCCCAGCAGGCCACGTTCTTCACCACTGAACGCGATCAAGACAATTCTTCGCGGCAACGGACCGGCCTCGCTGAGCCGTTTCGCGATTTCCAAAAGCGACGCCACGCCGGACGCGTTGTCGTCGGCGCCGTTGTGAACTTCGGTGGTCCAGGGCGCGAGCGACCCGCCGCCGCCAAAGCCAAGATGATCGTAATGGGCGCCGATCACGACCGTTTCATTCGCCAACGGCCCCTCGCCTTCGAGAACGCCGATCACATTTCGGATCGGCGCCTTTTTTCGCACGATTTCCGTTTCTCCAATAGCCGTCACCGCCAGTTCACGGCTTTGGGGTTTGAACGAGGCGTCAATTTCCTGCTCCACTTCGGCCAGACTTTTTCCCAGAGCCTTTTTCAACACTGACGCCAAAGCCTTGCGTTTGCAGAAAAAGATCGGGATTTGCCGAGGCGACCCATTGCCGCCCGCGCCGGTGAACGAAACAAGTTCGTCGAACCCGCCTTGAAGTTTGTCGCCCAGGGTGGCAATTTCCTGCGACAGCGCAATGGCCTGCTTTTGGTAATCTTTCGGTTTCTTGGCTTGCAGTTCGGCCAACTTCGCTAATGCTTCGTCGATCGATTTACGCGCCTTTTGGGCGTCTTCCACCTGATTGTGGTGATCGTTGACGAAAATGATCGCCGCCGCGCCGTGCTTCCGCGCATTGGCGACTTTTGTCGAGAAAAAAGCGTGCTTGGAGGGACCATCTCCGCCGCCCAACGGGCTATGTGGATTCCCCTGCGACGGCTGCTTCCGCACGATCAGGACCACTTTGCCTTTGACGTCGACGCCCGCGTAGTCGTCGTACTTTGCTTCCGGCGCGGTCACTCCGTAGCCGACAAACACCAGCGGCGCGGAAAATTCGCCTGATCCGCCCAAGGCCAGTGTTTGAAATTGCTCGCCCAACGTGAGCGACATCGCTTCAGGCTGCCCCTCTTTTTCGGCGCCCGCCGCTTCAAAGACAAGATGATTCTTTTCCGCCGGGCCAAGTTTGGGGTCGGCGAATATCTCGAACGATTGGAAGGGGAGGTCTTCTCGATCAGCGGGAACCAAACCCAATTCTCGAAACCGTTGGGCGATAAAATCTCCGGCTTGCGTGAGGCCGTCGGTGCCGACGCCGCGCCCCTCCCTTTCATCGGCCGACAAATACTTCACCGAACTGCTAAGACGACTTTCCGATGCCGCGTTGGCCGCGGTGGTGGTTTCCGCGGCATTGCTTTGCGCGGCGGTTTTTAGCCCCGTCGCGACACAAACCAAAAGCAGCACCAGCGGAGCGAAACGCCGCAACCGAACGGAACATCGGTTGGGCGAGTGATGGGTCGAACGAAAGGGGGAATGGAAAATCATCTGCCTCGCCTTTGAACAAAGGAATGAATTTGATGCGGGAAATGGAGCGAAATGTATTCGCTGAATTATACCCCAAGCGGCTGGAAATGTGGTTTTTGCACTAGAAGTAGGATGCCATTGTGTCAATCCTGACCGTGCGGAGTATAAGACCCCGGCATTTTTGAAAACACCAGGGTTTTTCGCCCGACAACCGATAATTTATTCTTCCGCGACGCCTCACTTCACGGGCGTCAATTCATAGGTTCTGGGCTGCGGCTGGTTCGCTTGATAGATCTTATCTTCGTACGACTTGGCGAGTGCTTCCAGTTCCTTGATTTTCGGCGCGAACCCCGCCAGCCATTTGCCGAATTCCGCCACGGCGGGGTCGTCGGGATTGGCTCGATATTTTGCTTCCTGGCCTCGTTTTACCTTGCGGGTTCGCCAGAGGTTTCGCAGTGGTCGGACCGCCTGATTGGTCCGCTCTTGGTTCAACATCGCGACCGCGAGCGCCTGCTGGTATTGCGGCGTTTTGGGGTTGGCCTGCAACTCAACCTTGGCCGCCAACTGCACATGGGAATACACGCCGACCGGCTGGCCATCGATCAGCAATTCATATTTTCCGGGCGGCAAACCGGTCGCACGAAAACGCTCGTTGCTCATTTTGTGCCCGGCCTTGGTCAGCTTGTAACCCAAGGCCGCCGATTCCGGCAGCACCCAGGGAAGACTTTTGGCGGTGAACGTGAACTTCAATGTTTCGCCAGACGCGATGTCCGACACCACGCCGCGCTGCCCGCCGACCACCCACTTGCCGCCGCGCCGCACGGCGTTAATTCCAGAAACCTGCCGCGAAGGGTGCATGTCGCTGAGAATGGCCATGGCCATCACGACTTGCCCGGCGGCGCCAGGATGCACGGCGTCGGGAATCATGGTGAAGTTGGGATTTGTCTTTCGCTGCTCGAAGGTGATGTCATTCAGCGGGCCGTACATATCGACGTAGCCCAGCCCTCGCCCGAAAGCTTGCTCTCGCAACCAGGCGCCGTAAAACGCCAACACCGCGTTGTAATATTTGTCGCGCAGCTCGCTCGTTTTTCGCTTGCCGATCTGAATGGCTCGGCTGTCGAACATGGTGGGCGCCATCGGCACGGCGGCGGCGCCAATGGCGTCAAGACGATCCAACAGTTCTTGCATGCCGGCTTCATATCTGGCGAACACTTCCGGCTCGAAGCGGGTGTACGACCCGTCGTTCATGCCCAGCAAAATGCTGACATACTTGGGCTGGTACTTGGCGACATCCTCGTCGAAACGAATCAGGGCGTCAGACGCTCGGTCGCCGCCAACTCCCGAATTGTGGAAGCGAATGCGCCGCTCCGGGTAACGCGTGTAAAAATAGTCTTCCACGTATTGGGTGTAGAGGCACTGGTGCGTGATGCTGTCGCCGAGAAAAACGAGCGTATCACCATCGGCCAACTCGATGCGGGCCAACTGTTTGGGAGGCGCCGCGGCCTTTTCTTCTGCCAATGCCTGAAAGGGCAGGGTCAATAAAAGCAGCAGAGCAAACAAGGATCGATTCACGGCAAGACTCCTCAAGGCGGGCGCGTGAGGCTGGTTTCCTCAAAACGCCGGAATAATACGAACAGGGAAACGGAATACTCGTGGCCGGCGGCGACTGGCGACTGGCGGAAGGTTCCCAGTATAATCCAGCACCGGTGGACAACGCCAGCAAGTACGAGCGACCGAAAGGCAACACAATGGATTCACCCGCCGGCAAACTCCAGGGAAAAGTCGTCGTGATTGTCGGCGGTACGACAGGGCTGGGCCTTTCCGCAGCCAAGGCATGCGCGGCGGAAGGCGCTCGATTGGTTTTGGTGGGCCGCTCCGCCGAAAGCGCCAAAAAAGCGGTCAGTGAACTGGAAAAAGGCGCCTTGCAAGAACGCGCCGCGATGCTCGTCGCGGACGCCGTCCTGCCGGCAACCGCCGAAGAGGCCGTGAAGATGGCAATCAGCCAATTCGGCCGGTTTGACGCGCTCTATCATGTGGCCGGCGGCAGCGGACGCTCCTTCGGCGACGGCCCGTTGCATGAAATTACCGACCAAGCAGTGCCGCGCACGCTCGAACTAAATTTGCAATCGGCCATCTACTCCAACCGGGCGGCGGTGCGCGCGTTGATGGCGCAAGGCGGAGGCGGCGTGGTGCTCAACATGGGCAGCGTGTTGGCGTGTTCGCCAAGTCCTCGTTACTTTGCCACGCATGTGTACGCGGCTGCAAAATCGGCGCTTGTCGGACTGACAAAATCGTGCGCCGCGTACTACGCGCCCCACAACATCCGTTTTCATCTGCTGGCGCCGGCGCTCGTGGAAACGCCGATGTCGGTCCGCGCCGCGCGGAACGACGATATACAGCAATTCATTCGCACGAAACAACCTCTGGAAGGCGGCCGCATCGGGCGGGCCGATGATCTTGACGCCGCCGTGGTGTTCCTGCTCTCCGACGGCTCGCGCTATATGACAGGCCAAGTGCTGGCGGTAGACGGCGGTTGGTCGGTCAGCGAAGGTGGGAACCGCGACGATTGAAACACATCGCTCGCGCCATTTCACCACACAGCGGAAAACGCCGGCAAACATCGAGTAGGGTGAGCCGCGGGGATCAGCCGCGACTCAGCCCTCTCACAGAACCGTACGTACGGGTCCGTATACGGCTCCTGTTTCAAGT
>QIKY01000190.1 GCA_003233175.1 Planctomycetaceae bacterium
CCGCCGCCGTGACCACCACCGCCATGCTGTGCGAATGCAAGCGATGCAATCGCTAGAAACATGGCTAGGCCGAAAAACGAACGAACAAAGAATTGGCGTTTCATGATCACACCTTTTTTACCTTCTCGGCATGGCGGCCCGTCGGAAATTTCCACAAAGTGTATTCCAGAATTTACATCCTGACATTGATTCCGGCGACGCCATTCCATTATTTCCCACCACGGAGCCCCGGCAACCCCCTCTGGGAGGCGCCTAGGCATGTATAGGATCAATCGCCTTAGGAGCAGTCCTGATATAAGTTACCGGTTGTCGATCAAAAAAGCCCGGCATTTTCAAATTGCCGAGCTTTTAATTCTAATTCGGCACGTAAATTCGGGACCGTTTCTTAATGGCCGATCTGAAAGCCGAAGCTTGGCGTCGAGATACGAAGACCGCCGCCGTGACCGTAAGATCGATAGTAGTTATGTCCGCCATAGGCCGGCGCGACGTATCCGTGGCCACCGCCATAAGCAGGCGCGACGTAACCATGTCCGCCATAGGCCGGAGCTGCGTACCCATGCCGAACAACGCCGTATCCGTATGCTGGAGCAGCGTACCCATGCCGAACGACGCCGTATCCGTGCCTCGGCGCCGCATACACGCCGCCGTGTCCCCCATACCCGGTTGCGTAGGAATTGTGCCCTACCGATGCGTGGACTCCGCCCGCGTTTGCCGCCGCGGCTCCAAACACTGCCAAAGATGCGAAAACCGTCAGGACGAATGCGAAGCGTTTCATGATTGATCCTTCTTTTGAATGTGCCGGGTTAGACGTACTTGTTTTGATATTTCTGTTCTCCTTCTACTTTATCGCCGGAGAACAGCATCATAGTAAAGCATCTTTCGTGCCAAAAGTCGAAGTAAATCCGAAAACACCTCTCTGAATGTTCCCAACAGCGTGCAGAAATTCCAAACGCGATTCACCATGCATCTGAATGTAGTCGAACTGATGGCGCATCGTATCAATATGAGCACGTTCCCGCTCAATTGCCGTTCAGATTCCTTCTCGGTCGACCGATGAAAGAACGGAACCACTCCGACTTCCTCGTGGGAGGCGAGCAAAGGATTGCTCATCATGCGGATCACCAGCAACATCGCGGTACGCACATTACTTTGGCTGGCAGCCTTGGCGCTGCCGGTGCAGAGCGTTGCGGGGGCTTCTTGTCGGTGTGATGGCGTAAACAGCAAGAGCCACTGCTCAGGATCTGAAGAAACTCGAAGCTGCTGTTGCTCAACGACGTTGGCTCCGGAAGGCGGATCTTGCTGCGTCGCACGCCCCGAGATTTCGGCGGGATCTTGCTGCGAAACAGAATCCGCTTGTAGCTGCGGCGGCAGTTGCCAATGCGAAACCCTTCAGCCGCTGGCGCCATTAACTCCCCCGACGGAAGACAACACTGCCGAACAACTGACACGCGCATCGGTTTCGCTGTCTTTTGTCTGGGCTGCTTCTCCGCTTCCAATGGCGCGCAACCACTCTCGTTGGTCGTCTACTTTTGAGGCGCTCGGCGCGACAGATCGTTGCGTATCTCTCTGCCGGTTCACGCTTTGAACCAACTCCGCTAGCACCTCCGTGCGCTCGTTGCCTCGGTCGCGATTGCATTGGAGTGCGTGCGGTTTGAAGCGATTTTCACCGAAAAGACTTTCGCTGAATTCGTGATCATTCGGGCGAAGTTATCACGCGGCTCCCCCACGTCACACAATTTCGACGTTGCCGCGCCGCACTGCAATGGCGCCATTTGGGTTGCCAACAGGCCACGTATCGGCATTCACTTACAAAGCCGGCACAAGATTCCGAGAAAGGCGATCTCCATGTCGTTCCGCAATTTCAAACTCACGCAATCGGGGGCCGCCGCCCTCCTGACATGCCTGCTTTCAGCGGCGCCTATTTGGGCGCATGGCGGCTCCCATGGTTCAAGTTCCCAGAAGGGGTCAGGCTCGCGCAGCACGCCGAGCGCTTCGGCGTCGAAACGGAGTTCCAAAGATTTTCGGCCGGCAACCAATTTGAACCTTGCCTCCGATGATTTTCAGCCGCTACATGGCGGGCAGGTAACCGCCACGAAATGGCATTATTTTGAAGTCGTTTATCTGCCTCAAGAAACCCGTCTCTATGTCTACTCGGCATCCCGGCGGCCGCTGCACGCCAGCGCGGTTCAGGGCGAGATCGTGATGACGGTCAATGGCGCCCCGCAACAGTTCCGCTATCCGCTGCAGACCGTGATCGACGCTTCGCCGCTGAAAAACGATAAAGGGTACGCAGCGGCGGTCGTCGACGTGAGCCGCGTTCGCGATCGCGATATGCAAGTCGCGTTCGATCTGAAGCTGGCTTCCCGCGAAGAGCCGCGAACAAAATTCACACAGGTGTTCGCTTTGTATCGGCAGCCTGTTTCGGTGAGGGTTGTCGCCCTGACCGAAGCCGACCGACCGCTGGTCGAACTGCAACGCGACTGCCCAGTCATGGATTCAGGACTCAGCGATCATGGCCAGCCGATCAAAATGATGGTCGGCGACCAGACGTTGTTTGTGTGCTGCGAAGGATGTATCGAAGATGTGCGGGAGAAGCCTCGCCATTTCCTGCAAAAAGCGGTGGCGGCAATGCAGGCCAACCGGCAGTCGCTCACGGCCCGGCAAGCGCCCGCAGCCCGGCAAGCGCCCGCCGTGCAACAAGCAACCGCCGTGCGCCAACCCACGCGTCCGCAAGTGGGCGTTTTTTGGGCGATGCAAACCGACGACGCTGCGATTCGCGCTCAAGGCAAATGCCCCGTAATGGACGAACCGCTGGGCGCCCACGGACGGCCCCTCAAAGTTGTGATCGACGGCCGGCCGATTTTTGTCTGCTGCGAAGGCTGCATTGACAAAGTCGTGCGAGACCGCGAATTCTATTTCCACAAGGTTGCCGGCGCCGCGCCAAGACGTCTGGCGCCGCCTCCTCAAAACGCACAGCCCGCACCGCGGCGCCGCTTCGAGGTCGATTACGCCACCGACGCAGACCGAGCGGCAATAAAATTGCAGGGGGTTTGCCCGGTTTTGAACCAGCCGCTAGGCGGACATGGCGCGCCGATTAAAATATCGAGCAATGGCCAATCGGTGTTCGTGTGTTGCAAGGGCTGCGTCGATAAAGTCAAGAAAAACCCTGAAAAGTACTTGGGGCTTGTCGTTCGCGGGCAGCAGCCCGAACCGAGGGCCGAGCAGGAAAATCAGTATTACCAACCGCCAATAACAAGCCCGACCTGCCCAGCGGCGGATAGCTCCAACTCATGTGGAGCCAATGGTAAGAGCGACCCGAGTTGCCATTAGTCGAGGCGTCCTAGTGCTTTGTCACAGCGAAGAATTAGGGTTGCAAGATATCAGCCGCAGGGCGCTAGCCCCCGGTTTTCCTGCTCAGAACCGTGGGCTAGCGCCCTGCGGCTGATCCTAAAATTAAGCTCTGACAAAGCACTAGGAACAAATCGGCGGCCCCGTTGAAAACCCACATTACTTCACGACCATTGCCAGGAGAAAGAAATGCCAACACGCACTATCCGTTTTATCATGTTGTTTGTCGCGATTATCGCTACGACCGCCACAGGCTGCCAGAGCATGGGCGGCGGCGGTTCCGCTCCAGGTAATTCGTCGGGGGGAAGTTGTTCAAGCTGCAAATAAAGGTATGAAAGTACTGGGTTGTGGCATCCGCCGCATGAGGGGTCAGTCGCACGAACAATAAGGCTGTAATTACATGGGCATTAAGTCGTTTCTTCGGAATCCAATCACCAAGGGGGGTAACGCCATACGGAATGTGCGCCGCTTGGGGCTGCTGGGCGCTCTTGATCTTTACAGCTATCGCCTGCGCGAAAAGTATCGCGATTGGCGGCTGGGTATTCGCAGTTCAGGATTCCATGACGCGAACGACTTGGGGCATGTGCCGGAATGCCACGCCTATGAACCGATCGACTATCGCTGTCTGGATATTATTTTCGGTCATTTGGAGCCGGACGCCGAAGCCGACGTCTTCCTAGACTATGGCTGTGGCAAGGGCCGTGCGGTCATCACCGCCGCCACGCATCCCTTTAAGCGCGTGCTGGGCGTCGAGCTATCGTCGGAACTCAGCGACCTTGGCCGAAGCAATATCAGCCGAGCGATGCGCAAACAGCGGCTGCAATGCACCGAGATCGAAATTATTACGGCCAATGCCACCGAATACGAAGTGCCCGACGACGTCACCGTGATCTTCTTTTTTAACCCTTTCTCCGGAAGCGTGCTGGCTGCGGTGCAGGGGCAAATTCGCCAGTCGCTCCAACGAGCGCCGCGCAGACTGCGCGTCATCTATATGCACCCCGATAACCACCCCAACGAATTCGAAAGTTGCGATTGGCTGGAAAAACCGTTCAGCCTGCCGATCGGAGATTGGGAGAAAGTACAGTTGCTGGCCTACGAAAGCCGCGTCGTTGCGGATGCTCTGCAAGACGACGTATTGGCCGGCGCGATTGAGTCTTGAGTTTGCTTGCGGTTTCGGAGGATCCGGCCGCTTTTACGCCACCCATTTTGAGTCATGGAGGACCTAAAATGACACGCCTTGTTTTTTGTTATCGTTGTCGGTACCCTTCGCCCCGGTATTACGGAGAACAGTTACAACAACTTGCCCAGTAACCACGCGGGTGCTGATTAGGTTCGCCAGAGCCTACCGAGATTCAGCTTGACACGTGTGGCCTTGGGTAATATAAGGAAAGACTAACGTCTCTTCAGACCGGTATCGCGATGCTTCGTTCCCCCCAAAACTCCCTTGTTTCCGTAGTGTTGATCGCGGCGATGGCTTTCGTGAGCCTCGTTTCCGCGGCCGGCGTCTGCGAAGCCAAGGGAGCCAAGTGTGGATCGAGGCAATGCCGCAGCGCCTGCTGCACCCCTTCGGACAAGGCGGCATTGCCTTGCTGCTCAGCGCCGAAGATTTCGCACCCCTGCCGGTGTTCTGTCGAGAACGAGCGTCCCGCCACTCCAGAGGAGCGGCAAAATAGCGGCCAACGAAACGGCAACGAGCAAAACGACGCTCGCCGCGCCGAAAACTTGGCGATTGCGGCCTTCGTCGGCGACGGCGAATCTCTGCTGCAATCCACTGCGGACGCGCCTCTCTTTTCATTTCTGCCCACGCTGCAACGGCAAGCCGTTCTCTGTCGCTGGCTGACCTGATCTCACTTGCGTGATGGTTTTCGCGCGGTTCCTTGCGCGCGATTTCGCTCAAAATCGATCCATCCACGTGAGATTTCCCAGACGCTCTTGAAGTCTTCGCCGTGAACACATGGCGAGAACTGTCGTGATCGGCGTCTCGATCTTCCGCGACGCATTCAGGTTGGTTGCAATTTAACCAGTGAGGCTGTTATGAACGAATCCGAAGACACTGCAGCGCAAACCGCTGAAAACGGAGTTGAGGCGGGAAATGTGAACCCGCAACCAGACGCTACGGAAGCGGCCGCAAAGAACGCCGCAAAGAACGCCGCAAAGAACGTGGTCCAGGGGGAAAACGAACGTTTGGAAGCCCGGCGTTGGTGGGCCAAGCTGTTCATTCAGCCGGCCTTGCTTTTGGCCTGCGGCGCGATGTTGATTCTCGGGCTTGGCGTTGCCCAGCGGCTGGATTTTATTTCGGCTGGCGGCGGCGGCGAGAGCCATGCTTCGGCCGGCGGCGGGCAGTCGACGCGGTACATCTGCCCGATGATGTGTACGCCGCCGCAATCGGAGCCCGGCCGTTGCCCGGTGTGCGCAATGGAGCTTGTGCCGTCGACAGCCGGCGGCGGAAATTCCGATACGCGGTCCGTTCAAATCGACCCGGCGTCCCGACGGGTGGCGAATATTCAAACAGTGGCCGTGACCTCGACGCCCATGAAACGCACCATTCGCGCTATTGGCGAACTTTGTTACGACGAAGGCACGATGAAAACGCTTTCGGCTTATGTCGATGGGCGGCTTGATCGTTTGTACGCCGACTACACCGGCATTGTCGTCGAGAAAAACGACGATCTGGCGCTCGTGTATTCTCCCCGCCTCTATTCGGGGCAGGTCGAGTTTCTGCTGGCGAAGAAAGCTCATGAAAACAGTCGCACCGCAACGCTCGCCCGCGTGATTCGCTCCAGCGCCAACCTCTATGAAAGCGCTCGGGAGCGACTGAGCGAATTGGGCATGACTTCGCAACAGATTGAGCATCTCGAAGCAGACGGGCAAGCCACCAGCCGCCTGCATTTATCTGCTCCGATCAGCGGCACCGTGATCGAGAAGTTGGCCGTCGAAGGCCAGTACGTGAAGGAAGGCCAGGCCATTTACAAACTGGCCGACTTATCAACCGTCTGGCTGATGTTGGAGTTGTTTCCCGAAGACGCCGCCACGATCCGCTACGGGCAGAAAGTCGAAGCCGTGGTGCAGTCGCTGCCCGGTCGGAAGTTCTCCGGCCGCGTGGCGTTTATCGACCCCAACGTCAATGAAAAAACACGCACCGTGGGCGTGCGCGTCGTGATCGAAAACAAAACGGGTCTGCTGCGAATTGGCGACTACGCCAAAGCCACGATCGACGTTCCGCTCAACGGAACCGCCGACCAACAAGGCGGCATCTACGACCCCGAATTGGCCGACAAGTGGATCAGCCCTCGCCACCCGCACGTGATCGAATCGTCGGCGGGCAAATGCCGGGTCTGCAATGTCGATCTGCGGCCGGCGGCCGATTTCGGCTTTGTTTCCGACCCCAGCGCCAACGGCAAAGCGTTGGTTGTGCCGCGCGACGCCGTGCTTATGGCCGGCGACAACAGCGTGTTGTATGTCGAAACCGAACCGGGCCGATTTGAAATTCGCAATGTCGAATTGGGCGCCTGCTGCGGCAAACAGATTGTCATTCTCAATGGCGTCAAGGAAGGCGAACGGGTCGCCACGCGAGGCAACTTCCTGATCGACTCTCAAATGCAACTGGCCGGCAACCCTTCGTTGATCGACCCGACGAAAATCCAACCGAAACTGGAGGAAGCCCCTTCAGCTGAATTGATTGCCGTGCTGGAAAAACTCTCCGAGGAAGATCGCGGCTTGGTGGATAACCAACGTATTTGCCCAGTCACGATGATGGCGCTCGGCTCGATGGGTTCGCCTCAAAAAGTTGACGTCAATGGAAAACCTGTTTTCGTCTGCTGCGAAGGGTGCCGGGCGAGTTTGTTGGAGGAGCCGCAAGTGTATCTGGCCAAGCTGGATGCCGCGAAAACGGCGCCAAGTGAAGAGTCGCTCGATATCCCGTTGCCGCCCATGGGCGATTTTCAAGTGATTGAGCCGGCAAGTGAACTTCCGCAGATCGAGGCGCCGATGAACGTCGTGGCGCCCGATTCGGAAGTCCGTCAAACTCCGAACCAAGGAACCGGTCCGGTTGTTGCATTACCCATGGAGGTCGTCCGATGATCAGGAAGGTACTCGATTTTTGTATTCACGAGCGGCTCATTATTTTGATCGGCTCGGTCGTGTTGATTGCTTTTGGTTGGTACTCCACGAAGAAAGTGCCGCTCGATGCGATTCCCAACGTCGGTGAAAACCAAGTCATCGTGCTCACCAAGTGGCAGGGGCGGTCTCCGAAGGACATCGAAGACCAAATCACCTACCCGCTTTCGATCGCGCTGCAAGCCGTGCCCGGCTCCAAAAGCGTGCGCGGAAAGAGCATGTTTGGCTTCAGCTTTGTGCAGGTGACCTTCGGCGACGAAACCGATTTCTATTGGGCGCGTTCGCGGGTTGCCGAGCAACTCACCACCGTTTCCGGCGCGCTGCCCGATGGTGTCACGCCGGTGCTCGCGCCCGACGCCACCGCTCTGGGCCAAATTTACTACTATGTGCTCGATGCGCCCGAGGGAATGGATCTGGCCGAACTGCGGTCGAAGCAAGATTTCTTCATCAAATATGCGCTGCAGTCGGTCGATGGCGTGGCGGAAGTGGCTTCCATCGGCGGTTATGTCCGGCAGTATCAGATCGAAGTCGATCCCGACAAACTGCGTTACCACAATATTCCGCTGAGCACGGTCATCAACTCGGTGAAGGCGGCGAATATCGACGTCGGCGCCAAGACCGTCGAATCGGGCGGCATGGAGTTCATTGTTCGCGGCAAGGGTTTTATCGGCTCCGGAAAAACCGAAGCGGAAACCATCGAACAGATCGACCGCACGGTTGTTGTCAGCCGCGACGGCGTGCCGGTCCGCGTGCGAGATTTGGCCCAAGTGCAAACCGGTCCGGCGTTTCGCCGCGGCGCCCTCGATTTTAATGGGCAAGAGGCGGTTGGCGGCGTGGTCGTGATGCGCTACGGCGAGAACCCGCGCGACGTGATCCAACGTGTGAAAGCCAAAATAGCTTCGCTCGAATCGGAACTGGCCGGCATTAAAATCAAGGAAGTCTATGATCGTTCCATACTGATCGACGAAACCGTGGCCACGCTCACCGAAGCACTAACGCAAGAGACGCTGATCACGATTGCGGTCATGGTGTTGTTCCTGCTGCACGTGCGCGCCAGTTTGGTGATCGCGATCACGCTGCCGATGGCCGTGTTGATGGCGTTTGGAGCGATGAAGATTTTCGGCGTCGATGCGAATATTATGTCGTTGGCGGGCATCGCGATTGCCATCGGAACGATGGTCGACATGGGCATAATTATTTTGGAAAATATTTACGGCGAACTGGCCGATTGGGAAGCGCAGGGTTCGCCCGGCGGGGCCAAACGCCGGCTGATCGTGATTCG
The DNA here is from genome assembly GCA_003233175.1 of Planctomycetaceae bacterium. Classification (GTDB taxonomy): domain Bacteria; phylum Planctomycetota; class Planctomycetia; order Pirellulales; family Pirellulaceae; genus SZUA-33. The sequence goes on from QIKY01000190.1 coordinate 8,747, forward strand.
TGAAGCTGCGGCCGAAGTGGTGCCGGCGGTGATTACGGCGGTCAGCACCACGATCGTCAGTTTCCTCCCGGTGTTTTTACTCACCGGCCGCGACCACCGCTTGTTCGCGCCGCTCGCCTGGACCAAAACATTCGCGCTGGTTTCCAGCCTGATCGTGGCCGTGGCCGTGATTCCCATGCTCTGCCGCGTTTTCCTACGCAGCACCAAAATGCCCAAGTGGGCGAATCTGGCTGCTGGCGTGGCGGCCGCCGTGCTCTCGGCCTGCGTATGTTTTTTGGTGTGGGGCGAACAGATTACGCGGCACACGCCGCTCAGCTTGCCGGTCGTGACGCTGATCGCGGCGGCCGTTGGTTTTTTGGTCGGCTGGTGGATGACGCGCGAAAAAATTCGCTCCATGGAAGAGAACCCGACCAGTCGTTTTGTTCGCTTTCTTTACGCCGGTCGCCTCAGAATGGCGCTCAACCACAAGATGCTGATGCTCTCCTTCCCGGCCATGATCGTGGTGGTTGGGGTCGGCGCCTGGATCGGCCTGCCCACGGTATTGAAACCTGTTGAGAAGGTCGTCGCGATGTTGGGCGCCGATTTGAACGAAGTTCCGGGATATGTGACGGTCAAACACACGTTCACCGGCCTGAAAACCGATGACTGGATCGCGCTCGATGAAGGCAGTTGGTTCTATATGCCTAGCTTGTATCCGGCGGCGAGTTTTTCCCAAGCCATGGAAGTGCTGCAAACGCAAGACGCCATGATCAAGGAAATTCCCGAAGTCGAAAACGTGCTGGGAAAAATCGGCCGTATCGATTCCGCGCTCGATCCCGCGCCGGCCGCGATGATCGAAACGTATGTCATGCTCAAACCGCGAAAACAATGGCGCGAGGGCATGACCGAACGCAAGATTTGGGATGAAATCAACGCCGTCGCCACGCTGCCCGGCGTCACGCCCGCATCGCCGCTGCAACCGATCGAAGGCCGCGTCGTGATGCTGCAAGCCGGCATCAAGGCTTCGATGGCGGTGCGCATCTACGGCGATAGCCTGGAAGGATTGTCGAAGGCCGCCTTGGCGGTGGCGGAGCACCTGAAGAAGAACCATTTTGTCAACGCCGGTACGGTCAATCCTGATATCGTGATGGGCAAACCGTATTACGAATTTGATGTTGATCGCGAAGAAGCCGCGCGCTACGGTATGACCACCATGATGGTCAATCAAATTGTCGCCGCGGGGCTGGGCGGTGTTGATGTCACGACCACGGTGGAAGGCCGGGAGCGGTACCCGATTCAAATCCGGTACGAGCGCAGCGTGCGCGAACGGATCGACGAATTGGGCAAGGTGGCGGTGGTTTCGCACACCGGCGAAGTGGTTCCCTTGGAGCGGCTGGCGGAGGTCACGACAACCTGGGGCCCCGGCGCCATCAATAGCGAAGACGCACGCCTGGTAGCGCATGTGGCTTTCTCGCCTTCGGGCGCCGCCGGCGACTTGGAAACGGTGGAAGAGGTCATGGGTTCGCTGCGAGCCGCGCGAGAGAGTGGTGCATTGAAATTTCCCCAGGGCAATTTCGAATTGCAACCGGTGGGGTCGTTCCAAAATCAAATCGAGGCCAATGCACGCTTAATGTGGATCGTGCCGACGGTGCTGTTGGTGAACCTGATGCTGATCTATTTTGGCTTTCGCAACCTGCCGATTTCGGCTGCGGTATTTTCCGGGATTCCGGTGGCCTTCGCCGGCGGCATGATTGCCGTCGCGGTGATGGACGTCGGCATGAACACCGCGGTTTGGGTGGGGTTCATCGCGTTGTTTGGCATTGCGGTTGATGACGGCGTCGTGATGGCGACCTACATCCAACAAACCTTGAAACGCCGGCGCATTCGCAGCGTCGAAGATTTACGCGAGGCGATCTACTACGCGGGCCTCAAGCGTATTCGGCCCTGCGTGATGACCACCCTCACCACGATTTTCGCGCTGCTGCCGGTGTTGCTGTCGACCGGGCGCGGCGCCGACGTGGCTCGTGCGATGGCGCTGCCGGTGTTCGGCGGAATGCTGATCGAACCGTTCACCACGTTCATCGTTCCGGCGGTGTATTGCGGTTATATGGAATTGAAAATGCGAGCCGGTCTTCAAGATTCAGTCTGGACCGAACAAGAGGAGGAGGAGGATTGCCAAGAGCAAAGGCTCGCGGCTTAAGAAGTGTCTAACTCGCTCCAGTGTTGGAGTGAATTGTGTTTTTACGTTCGTTTCGTTGCTAATAGTTCTAGAAGGAGAGAGACATGCGAGTTGTAAAGTTGTTTTTGGCGGTGGCGTTGATTTTTGGCGCGGGTCAGTTCGTTAATGCCGACGATGGGCATGAAGGGCACGAGCATGGTTCGGCCAAGCGCGATCAATTGCGAGTTGCGGTGCAAGGCATTTGCCCCATGTCGGGCGAAAAGCTCGGTGAGCACGGCGCGCCGATCAAAGTCAAGGTGGGTCAGGAAACGGTTTTTGTTTGCTGCAAGGGTTGCCTCAAGGACAAGATCGATCCCCAACATTGGGCCACGATCCACTCCAACATCGCCAAGGCGCAAGGCATCTGCCCGATCATGAAGAAGGCGTTGCCGAAGAATCCGAAATGGACCTTCGTCAACGGCCAGATTGTGTTCGTGTGTTGCCCGCCCTGCACGAAGAAAGTCGCGGCGGCGCCCGAAAAGCACCTGAAGAAAATTGACGATCTTTACACGGCGTCGCTGGCGAAAACCGCCGCCAAATAACGCACGGCGGGTTTGCTGATTGCTTGCCGCAGGCGGCAATTGGCTCGCCTCAAAGCCTGGGTGACGAACGCGCCATTACGGCGCGACGTTACTCAGGCTTTTTTGGGTTCTTCAGGAAACCTCGTGGGTCATTCCAGGACGCGGCCGCTGGCATAAGTCCTTTCGGCCGCCACGCACGATCAAGCGGCGTTTTCTTCACACTTGCTGAAAATCATTCTTCCGGCGCTGGTCTGGAGTACGCTCGTAACGCTCACCTTCACCGCGTTATTGATGTGATCGCGCCCGCCTTCAACCACGACCATTGTGCCGTCTTCGAGGTAACCTACGCCTTGCCCGTCTTCCTCGCCCCGCTTCACAATGCGGACTTCAAACTCCTCGCCCGGCAAGAAGAGGGGCTTCAGCGCGTTGGCGATATCATTGAGGTTGATCACGGGAACATTATGAATGCTGGCGACCTTATTCAGGTTGTAGTCGCCGGTGATCAACTTTCCTTCCAAGCGTTTGGCCAAAATCACGAGCTTCATGTCGACCGGCTGCCCGGCCATTTCCGGCAGCGTGCGATCATAAATTTTTAGGTCGACATTCCGATTGCTGCGCAGCCGATTGACGACATCCAACCCGCGACGTCCCCGCGAGCGGCGCAGGCGGTCGCTGCTGTCGGCGATATTTTGCAACTCATTGAGCACAAAACGCGGCATGATGAGTTGGTTGTCGAGGATATTAGTTTCGATCACATCGGCAATGCGGCCATCGATCACGACGCTGGTGTCGAGCACGTAGGGCTTGAGCCCCTTGACTTCTCGGGCAAACTCAACGTAGGGAATAATGAAGCGAAAGTCGTCCTTGGTTTGCATTAGAAAGCTAATGCATATATAGCATAGTGTAATTCCAGATACTAAAATCACCGCTTCAAAGTCGACGCCTTTCCGCTCGGCTAGCAAAGGAGTGAGCGCGGCGCGCACTACGAATGTCAACACCAAGCCGATGACAATGCCGAAGTAAACGCAAGAAATGGTGTCGATGCGTTTGCGTTTGATGACGATATCCAGAATCACGCTGGAAATCGCGATTGCCATCACGCCGATAAAAACACCCCAAGGCGAGCCTTGGAAGTCTTTCTCGTTGATGAGCGAGACGCCTAGTCCGGCAGCAGCGATCAGGAAGATCGCTCGTAGAATCCATAACGCCATGTGTATTGTTAGTGGTGGCGAGGGCCACCAGCCTCCCGTCGAAAACGCCTTCTGGCGGAGGTCCGCCGTCAGTTACCGCGCGGCATTGTATCACGGCGATACTAATCAGCCATCCCAAGCCGTGCAATCTACCTTCATTCCAGCAATGTTTGCAAGAATTACAGGCGATATTGTGCTGGCGGTCGGTAATTTACCCCGAACGCGGGGTATTGTTCGACGAATCGGAACTGGGAGAGGAAAAACCAGGCAGGCGAATAACCGCGAAACCCGAGCAGGCGAAAACCAGAGTTTTATGGTATAGCAGTGCAAAAGCAACTTCAGACCGCGCGTAGGCTCTGGCGCCGGGCTGTTGTTTATACACAGCGGCGCCGAGACAACGTACGATGGCCTTCCACGGCCGTCGGTCTGTTCCCGGCATGCCCGTTTCGGCGGCCCTGGAAGGCCATCGTACAACTTGTGTATGAACAACAGAGGGGCGTCGGCGGCGGTTCATGGCGCCTCCATTTCCTTTGGGCGTAAAAGGAATTGGGGTTTGACAGTTCCCAAGTAGATCGGACGAGGCGTTTATGCAATTGCTCATCTCGGATTGGCTCATCCCACTGCTCGCATTGACGGCGATGGAAATCGTGCTGGGTATCGACAACATCGTATTCATCGCGATTTTGACCGACCGTCTTCCGCAAGAAGAGCAAAAAAAGGCCCGCCGCCTGGGGCTTGGCTTGGCTCTGGGCGTGCGGATTCTGCTCTTGCTTTCGCTGAGTTGGATCATGAGCATGACCGAACCGCTCTTTCATTTGTCGTCCTCCGCCGCGCTCGCTGAATGGCTCGGAGAGGAGATGAACGAGATTTCGGTAAAAGACCTGATCATGCTCGTTGGCGGTCTTTTTTTGCTCTGGAAAAGTGTCCACGAGATTCACCAAAAAGTCGTCGGTGAAGAGGAATTGCAACAGAGCGGGCGAAGCGTCAGTTTTTCCGGCGTGCTCTTGCAAATCGCGATGCTCGACGTGATTTTTTCGCTGGATTCCGTCATCACGGCGGTCGGCATGGCGCAACGTTTGGAAGTGATGATCATCGCCGTGATTCTGGCTGTCGTTGTGATGCTTGTTTTTTCAGAAACGGTGAGCCATTTTGTGGCCGCTCACCCCACGCTCAAGATACTGGCGCTGAGTTTTCTGATTTTGATCGGCGTGACGTTATTGGCAGAGGGTTCAGGCGCTACGCTGAACAAGGGCTATATCTATTTTGCCATGGCGTTCAGTCTGGCCGTCGAGATGTTGAACATTGCCAGTTCCCGCAGGCGCGCCGCGTCAATCGCGCAATCGGAAGGATAGTGGCCGTTTTCCCTCGTTTTCTGGCAGAAAATAGGGGGTTTTATCTTTCAGGGGGTACCATTTGCCTCACCTGGATGTAAGAATAGTCTGGTCCGCCGAGTTGGTAAATTTTCGTTTTATTTTTCGGCCATAGCGAGCTGCGTTCTCCGAGGGCTTTCCCATGCGATTTTTTTCCTATTTTTTGGCGTTCACTTTGCTTACCTCCGCGGCGACCTCCTATGGGCAGGTTGTCTACAATAATGCGTCGACGGCTGGCGAAAGTTATGCGCGCGGCATGGCCGACATGGTTCGGTCGGCGGGGTCGGCTAATTTATTGAATTCGGAAGCCGCCATCAATTATGAAGCGGCCCGCGCGGCGAATTTTGAGAATCGCTTGCTGTACACCAATTCGTACTTTGAAAACAAGCGAATGAACAAGGAATACCGCGCCGCGGCGCGGCGACCGCCTGCTACGCAGGAGCAGCTCTTTCGCTACTCGCAGGAGCGAATGCCCAAACGACTCGCGCCCAGCGAACTGGATCCTTTCACCGGCTCCATCGCTTGGCCGTTGTTGCTCGAACAAGACGAATACGCCGAGGCGCGTCGGCGGCTGGAAGAATCGTTTGTGACGCGTGTGGAGAGTCAGGGAGCCGACCTCGATGCGTACATGAAAATACGCAAAACAGTCGATCAAACACTGGCCTACATGAAATCCAAAATCAAGGATTACCCGCCGGATGTCTACATGGTTGCCAAACGTTTTCTGGTCAGTCTGAAGAATGAAGCCAGGATGCCCGTTCAATAGGCAAAACCACACAGAGTCAATTATTGACAACAAATTTTAAGAACGTCGAAATCAAATACAAGAGAAATTGAGGGTTTGGTCATGGTTGCTAAAATTGGCGCCCTGTCTTTATTATTCATGCTTTTTTCGGTCTCTCTGGCTGTTGCCGCCGAAGACAATCCCGCTGAAAGCGCCAAGCCGGCGCGGAAAAGTGTCGCTGAACTGGTGAAGCAACTCAAGGACGGCCCCGATCGAGCGGCCGCCGCAGACGCCCTAGGACGATTGAAAGAAGAAGCCAACGACGCCTCCAGCGCATTGGCTGCCGCGCTGCAAGCCGAAGACATCGAACTTCGCTGGAAAGCGGCGCGCTCGTTGGCCTCCATTCGCCCGCAAGATCAGGCAACCGTTCAGTTGTTAACCGCCGCGTTGCAAGATCCGAATGCGAAAGTCCGGGCGTACGTAGTGCTGGCGTTGGGCAACATTGGCCCGGCCGCGATTTCAGCGGCGCCGGTGCTGGTAAAAGTCATCACCGACAAAGACGCCGCGGTCCGACGCGCGGTGATCAATGCGTTGCGAAAAATCGACAAGGACCGATCGGAAGTTCATCCCCTGTTGATCGAAGTTTTTCAAAAGGGCGAGCCGGCGGCGGTCTTGGCGGCGTTGCGCACTCTGGCTGAGGGCGGCTCGGAGGTTGTGCCGAATTTGGTCGAAGCCTTGAACGAAGAAGACTCCTGCTATTGGGCTTGTTTGGCGCTAGCCGAAATTGGTCCCGAAGCGAAAGACGCGGTCGGCCCTTTGCTGGAGTCGCTCAAACGTCATGGAGAGCCTGAAGTCAGAATGCAAACCCTGGTCACGCTGGGTGAAATCGGCGTGAAATCGGAGGCTTCCTCAGCCGCGATTAGCGCCATATTAGATGGCGACCAACCCGCGGGCGTGAAGTATGCGGCCGCCTTTGCTTTGTCGAAGATCGGCATCGGCGATACCGCGAAAGCTTCTCTGGAGCGAGCCTCCAAAAGCGACGACGAACTCTTGCAACTGATCAGCGCTTGGGCGCTGGTCAAGCTGGAGCCTGAAAACAAGGCCGCCGTGAAACGATCGGTCGAGTTTATTGTGCGCGGTTTAAAATCGAAAAACGAGCACCATCGGTCGATTGCCGCCAGAGCGCTGGCCGAGAGCGACGTTCCCTCTGAGGTATCTGCTCCGATTGTCGAGGCCGCGTTGAAAGATGCCTCGCCGGAAACGGTATCGCTGGCGATCGACGCATTAGTTGCGCAGGGAGCGAAGGCCGTCCCGAGGCTTGCCCGAGGCCTGCAAAATGAAACGCTGCGGGGCTACGCCGTGGACGCCTTGCGCCGCTTGGGGCCAGAAGCCGCCGGCGCCGTTTCTCAGTTGGCCGAAGCATTGTCGGCCGAGGGTGAAGACGCCGCCGACTTTCGCCGAGAGGTGTTGTTTACCTTGGCCGCGATTGGAGAAAAATCGGCCCCCGCAGTCGACGCCATCACCAAAGCAATCGACGACGACGCCAAAGAGGTTCGTTACGCGGCTTGTTATGCATTGGGGAAAATCGGCCCCGAAGCAAAACCGGCGCTGCAACGCCTTCTCAAAGCGGCTCGCGGCGACGACGCCTTCCTGAAATTCGCCAGCGTCTGGGCGATCGTAAAAATCGCCCCCAGAAACCAACGCATCAACCGCGTGGCGGCCACCGTGCTGAGTAAGGCGTTGGCGAAGGCGGAGTCTGATCGAATGAAAATCGAAATCGCAGACACCCTCTCCGGAATGGGAGATGCGGCCTCTGTGGCGATTCCCGCACTTGAAGCCGAGCTCCAAAGCGATAATCCCCAGGTTCGCGAGGCCGTTAAAAACGCCTTGGAAAAGCTGCGAGGCTGATCCCTATTCCACGCAGAGGGAATGCTTGGGCGTTATGAATGTGCTTGGCATGGGGTCCGATATCGTCGAGTGTCTGCGCATTGCTCAGATGATCGATCGGCACGGTGATATATTCATTAACCGTGTGTATACGCCTTACGAAATCGGGTATTGCCAAGCCCGCAAAGCGGCTACGCAGCATTACGCAGGACGTTGGGCGGCGAAAGAGGCGGTTCTCAAGGCGCTGGGCGTGGGCTGGTCGCGGGGAATTGTCTGGACCGACATTGAGGTTCGCCCCGATGCTGGCGGGCAATCTTGCGTCGCCCTGGGGGGGCTTGCTCGTGAGGCGTGTGAAGAGTTGGGCGTCAGTCAACTCATTCTCAGTATCGCGCATTGCCGCCATTACGCCACCGCTCATGTGATCGCGTTGGGGGCCAACGATTGAGGCGGGTTTGATAAAATCGTGGGGCTGTTTTTTTGGGGCCGATGTGAGTTTCTCTTGTACTGAAGGGCTTTGCCATGAAATTACCTGCTGCCAATGGCGCCTCCGGAAAAGACGCCCGCTGGCGTATCGGTCGTTGTTTCTTCAATCGCTTTTTGATCGCGCTGGTTGTGGTCGGATTGCTGCTGGTTGCATTTTCCAACGACGCCGAAGCAGCAAAAAAACGCAAACGCGGCAGCAGCCGAAACCGTCGAGCCGCCGCCACGGCCAAAGCTCGAAAACAGCAAGCGGTCAAAAGCATACAGCGGCAGGTTGCGGCCGCGCGACAGGTGCTGGTTGCAGCGGAATCGCAGGGCAGAATGTCGCGGAGCAAGGTGAATCAGGCGATATCGAAACTCTCCAAAATCCACATCGATATAGAGAACGCTCACCAAGACTTGCAGGAATCGGCCAAAACTCTGCACGAAGTTGAAGCGGAAATTCGGAGTGAGCAAAAACCAGACTCCGATCTGTCGCGAGCCAATGCGGCCATGGCGAAAGCCAAAGACGACGTGAATCTCGCCATCCACCGCGTTCTTCGTCTGCCGGAAGATCATGGAGCTTCGGTCGGTGACGAGCGACTCAAAGATCTGGCGAAACTGTCGCCTGAGCAACGGAAAACTCTGGAGAGCGATTCGAGTTACGCGGTTGCACGCGGCGTCATGAAAGCCGCGGGGCGCGAGGCCGAACAAATTCGACGGAAAGTGTTCCGGTCCGACCCTGAATGGGTCGCCGCCCGCCGAGATGTCGTCGACGCGGAAATGAGATCTCGCAAGGGGAGCCGGCAAGCCCGCACGACCGGCTTGGGGTCGCTCGGTGATCGGCAAGATTTACGCAAGGCGAAGAATGTCGCGGCCGCCGCCCGCACCGTCATCGCGCGAGGTGAAATTCGCATACGTCAATTGGGTGGAAAAAAAAGACCTTCCCCAAGCAGCAAAAAAACCAAACGGAAATAACGGAACACGGGTAGGGAACTCGAACCGATGCGATTTGTGAAAATCGCCCGCGGCTCCCAAACAGCCCCGCGACACGGTGAATTGGAAACGGTGAATTGGAAACGGGGGCCGTCGGAGCCATGCGTCTGGAGGTAAGCCATGGCGGAGGAAAAACGACGAAGCCCAATATTCCCGCAGACCCCATAGAAACGCATGGACCACACCGGCGCATCGCACCACGGGCGGGAAAACCTTTTCACGCCGCTTCAATATCTTAAGGGCGTGGGCTCGCAGCGGGCGGAATTATTCGCCAAGCTGGGCTTGAACACAGTGGCCGATGTTCTGTTTCATTTTCCTCGCGGCTATCAAGATCTGAGCCAGGCAAGGCTGATTTCCGAACTCAAAGACGGCCAAGCCACGACCGTGCAAGGCGTGATCGAAGAGTGGGAGTTGCGACAAAGCGCGTCGGGAAAATCGGTGTTGGGCCTGCTCATCCGGCAAGACGAAGATTACCTCCGCGCCCTGTGGTTTAACAACCCGCATCTACAGGCCAGATTCGTGCGCGGCAACACTGTGCTGCTTTCCGGCGAACCGCATCTCAATGGCGGACGTTGGGAAATGAAGCAGCCGCGTTTCCAAGCCGTCGACTCCGCGGAGCCCGACCTCAAGGGCCGCATTCTGCCGATTTATCCGCTCACCAAGGGACTCCAACAGCACCACGTCGCGACGGCGGTAAAACACGCGCTCGCCAAATACATGAGCGCCATCGACGAAGTGTTCCCGAAAGAACTTCTTGATCGCTGGACGCTCTGGCCGATTCACGACGCGCTGCCCCAATTGCACAATCCTCAAGACCAGGAATCGTTGGACGCGGCGCGTTATCGGTTTGTCTTCCAGGAATTGCTGGTGCTGCAACTGGCCTTGGCGCTGCGTAAGCAACAAGAGGAGGCTGAGGTTGTGGCGTCGGCCATGCCGGCGTGTCAAAAAATTGACGCCCGCATTCGCCGCCTGTTCCCGTTCACGTTGGGCGAAAGCCAGAACCAAGTGATTCAGGAAATTTCCGCCGACATGGCCTCCACCCGGCCGATGCACCGGCTGCTTCAGGGCGATGTCGGCGCGGGTAAGACGGTCGTCGCGATGTACGCCATGCTGCTGGCCGCGGCGCATGGCCAACAAGCGGCGCTCATGGCGCCGACCGAAGTGCTCGCCCAACAACACTTCGCCTTTTTTCAGAAGACGCTGGCCAACGCCCGCGTGCGTTTGGCCTTTCTTTCGGGATCGCTCTCGACGGCGGAGAGGAAGAAGTTGAAAAGCGAACTCGCATCCGGCGCGATCGACCTTTTGATCGGCACGCAAGCAATGCTGCAAGACGCCGCCGACTTCGCCGCGCTGGGGTTGGTCGTGATCGACGAACAGCAAAAGTTCGGCGTCGAACAAAGAGCCGTGCTGAAAAATCGAACATGCTCGCCGCATTATCTTGTCATGACCGCCACTCCCATTCCCCGCTCATTGGCCCTGACCTTCTTCGGCGATCTTGACATCTCCACCTTGCGGGAGTCGCCGGCCCAGAGAGCCGCCGTGCATACGTATGTGGGCGAGCCCTCGCAGACCGCCAAATGGTGGGAGTTCTTTCGCAAAAAGCTCAACGCCGGCCGCCAAGGTTTTGTCGTGGCCCCGCACGTAAACGAGGGCGACGAAGAAAAAATGCTGAGCGTGGAGCAGCTTTTTGAATCGCTCACCAACGGCGAACTGGCCGATTTTCGCGTCGACCTCATTCATGGCCGCCAAACATCCGCACAAAAACACGCCGCCATGGACGACTTTCGCACCGGCCGAACACAAGTGCTCGTGGCCACGTCGTTGATCGAAGTCGGGATGGATATTTCCAACGCCGCGCTGATGACCATTTTCGGCGCCGAGCATTTTGGCCTGGCCCAACTGCATCAATTGCGGGGACGCGTCGGACGCGGCCGCCACACCGGTTATGTCTGCGTGTTCGCGGAGTCCGACGCACCCGCGGCGCTACAGCGTCTGCAAGATTTCGCCCACACAAACAATGGATTTGAGTTGGCCGAATTAGACTTAAAACTTCGCGGCCCCGGCGACCTGCTGGGCCAACGTCAACACGGAATGCCGCCGCTGAAAATCGCCGACCTGACGCGAGACGTCGCCATTGCGGCCCGCGCGCGAGCCGCCGCCGGCGAACTCACCGAAGAAGACCCGCAGCTCTCACTGCCGGAACACGCAAAACTTCGCCGGATGGTCATGGCCCGTTACGGACGCGTGCTCAACCTGGGCGGCGTGGGCTGAATTCGCCAGGATGCATGCCAGCGCCGCCATTGGCCTAAAACTCCAACTCCAAACCATCGTGGCCGATTTCGGTGGCGGGAAAAATCGCCCGCGCGGCGTCCAGACCGATCGGGTCTTGCTCTTCATTGAGAGGATTCATATGCACTAGCACCAGCCGACCAGCCCGCGCCCGACGCGCCACCCGCGCCACCGGCGATGTGCAGCTATGCCCGGTGAGTTCGGCCCGGTCTTCCCAGCCATCGGGAAAATAACACTCATGGACCAGCAGGTCGACGTCTTCAATTTCCCGCACGTACGGCTCCTCTTCGTCGGCGGTGGTGTCGGTCACGTAGGCAAAGGAACTGGCGGCGCCATCGAGCCGATATCCCACCGCTCCGCCAGGATGCTTCAAGGGGAAATGCCGCAAGGTGAAATCGGCCAGTTGCACGGCGTCGGCCAGCGGCCGCATTTCAAACGGCGGCGCCACCGGAAACAGCGGCTGGGAAAACAGGTGCGTTTCGATGGCGTGGAGCGTTTCAGGCCGGCCATGCACCGTGACGCGCTCCATTTCGCGGCCATAAAGCACGTCGTAGAGAAACGTCAAGCCGACGATGTGGTCGAGATGCGCATGCGTGAGAAAAATATCGAGCGTGGGCGTTTGAAGTAAATCGCGGGCGCGGAACAAGCCCGTGCCGGCGTCAAAAAGAATGCCGGCTTCCGGCGCCATGATGCAAGAGGTATGGCGTTTATTGTTCGGGTGGTAGCCCGTGGTGCCCAACAGAACGAGTTTGATTTTTTCCTCCGCCGGTCTATTTGGGAGTTCCAAACAGACGTTTGAGTCCTTGATCGAGTCCTCGATTGATTTGATCTTGCAAAACGTTATTGGCGGCGTTGCCGATTGCCTGGCTGGCTAAATTATTGATGGCTCGGCCGTCGAGGCGCGGCGCCAAAACAGACCCGCCCACGGGAATCCTCACTACTTGCCCCTGCAATGCGCGCCGCGCGATGTCGGTTTTGAGCCAGGCGTCTTGCAGGGGGATTTCCGCCAGCAGTTGCACCGTTTGATCAAAACCGACGCTGCCCCGGGTCGTGATCTGCACATCGCCGATCTGGATTTTGACGCCCTGATGATAGACGCGGCCTTGGCGGATTTCGAGCGAAATTTCCTGTTTGGGCAGGTCGATCCAATCTCGTTGGCTAGTCGAGATCGGTTGCCCGAGCGGACGCCCTTCGCTCAAGCCCTTTAATTGCTGGGCCAAAACGATGTACTGCCGCGCCAATGGCCCAGCGCTGACTCGCGCCGACTCCACCAGCAATTTCCCCAGCACGACGCCGTTTTGTGGATCGTCGCAGGGGAATTCGGCTCGTTCGAGTTGCAGTGAAAACACGCCTTCGGCTTCAGTTGCGTCGGCCAACAACGGCGCCACATACTTCAACCAGGTGCGGCACATCGCCGGTTCGATCGCGAGCTTCTCGGCAACCTGGCCCGGCGCCAAGCGAATCACTGCCGGCGTTTGCCGCAGGTCGAGCGTGGGCGTCACACGTAGCGTTCCTCCGCCGACCGCCAACTCCATGGGCCGCACCCGCGCGACGCCCGCGCGCAATTGAACGTCGAACGCGCCGGCGCCAATTCCGACTCCCAACACGCGCACGAATTCCCATTGCAATCCTCCGTCGAACTCCAGTTTCGGCGAGACCAGCGGCGGCGTTGCTCGATTCGGCGTTGTTTGATTCGAAACAGCGGCAATTGTGAGCGGGCCTTGGAGTCGAAACTTGGTAATCTCGCGGCCTTTCAATTCGAGATTTTCATCGATCAACGGCCTCAAACGCGGCGTCAGTTGCTCAAGGTCGTACTCCAGCGCGCCGGTGAGGTCGGCTGTGGGTGTTTCGTGAAGCGACGTCAGCCGGCCCTGGCATCGCACTTGAACGGCGGGCGTGGCGGCGATTGATTTCAAGATTTGCAATTCGTTTTTTTGCGGCGCGTAGGCCGCTTCGCCTTGAAATTGCACTTGGGGCTCCCGCCAGATGCGGGTCCAGGCGGTGGCGTTGGAAACGGTTTGGGCGCCGCCCGATTCCTCACCGATGGCGTAGACAAAGTCTTTAATGTCGACATCCCATTTCAGCAGCGGGGCGTCGTTTTTGTCTTGCAGCGCAAGAGCGCCAATCGCCTGGCCCTCCACCCGCAGCGTGGGAGGCAGCCGGGGGTCTTGCAGCCAACGAACGGCCCGGGCGAGGTTTGCTCGAAAGGCAATTTGCGTGGCCCCGCGCGGCGCCGCGCCGCTCCAATTCAAGCGATTGTTTTCGCAGCGGGCGGCCAGCGTATTGGTGGTCAGCACTATTTCGGGAGACGTCCATTCGCTGGCCGACCAATCGCATTGGCTGCTCCCGGCGAGCGAGAGGCTCGGCTCCTCAAGGAACAGGCCCGGTCCCCAAATTCGCAGTTGCTGGCCTTTGAGCGTGAAGGAGGAAATGTTTGCCTTTTTTGCCGAGAGCGATGTTTTCGCCTTGATGGAAAACCCGCCATCGGCCGCCCATTCGGGCAACGGCGTGAACGCTTCAAGACGCGGCAGCCAGCGATTCACCTCGCCGCGCATTTCGAGATCCAGCGGCCAAGCCGTATCATCTCCGAGTGTCAGACGCGGCGCTCCCTTGACCGGCGCCGCTAGCACAATGTTTGCCGATTCGGCGCCGGCGTTGATTTCCAATATGCCCGATTCAAGCGACTGCAAACCCGCCGCGCTGGCCACGCCGTTGGCGGCGAGTTGCACACGCACCTGCGGCTCGCTCCAAGGTCGGCGGTTGGGGGTGGAATACTCGAAATTCACGACCGACAAATCTCCCGTCGTGGTAAACCGATGGGCGGAATCGATCTTCCAGGTGAGTTCGCCCTGCGTGATTCCCCGGAGACGCAGATCGCCCAGTTCGACAAACTGGCCGAGTTGTTGCACGAGTTTGTCGAGATCGCCGCGCAGCTTTATTTCACCGCTGTTCCAACGTCCGCCGCCTTCCAACTCTAAAAAGTCGGCCGTGGCCTTGAATGTCTCGACGGCAATCGTGTCGCCATCACGACGAGCCGACGCCACGAATGAAAAGGGACGTTTCCATTGGACTGCCTTTCCGTCGTGCATGGCGGTCAGGTTGGCGGCGGCGGCTTCGGCGCGCCACACATGCGTTTGTTCGCGGCGTCCGCTTTCCAAACTCAGGCGAAGCTTGCCGCCTGTCACTTCGGCGCCGGTTCGCAGCCGCAGCAGTTGCGGTAGTTGCCGAGCCAGCGCGGCAATGTCACAGTTCATGTCCAGGCGACCGGAAACTTGCTCCGCAACGCGCAGCCAGTCGACCGATTGCCAGTCGACCGATTGCCAGTCGACCGATTGATCGCCGGTTGTTTTATCTTGGACGCCAATGTTTAACGGGAAGGAAAACGCGGCTTGCACGTCTGCGCCGTCGGCGGTCAGAAAAAGATCGGAAACATCGATCGATTGGGCCGTTTTCCGGCAAACGCCGCCGGCGGTCAACTGTGTAAAAAACAGACGGTCTTTTCCTACGAACGCGGGCGCTGCCAGCTGTACGTTCCTCGCTTCACACTTGACGATTTCGACCTTGCCCGCCCCCGAACTCCAAACGCCCGACGTCTCGAATGTCAACGCGCCGTCTAAAGCGGCGTCGGGGTCGACGCGGCGCAACAACGGCGCCACAGCCGCCAGTGGAAACTGCCGCGAGCGCAACGCCAACTCGCCTTTCCCCCAAGCGTCGGCGGCATCGCTTTGCCAGGAAAAGGCGCCTTGGAGTCGACCAGCCCCAGGCGGCGGTTGCGTATCGCCGCCGGCGGGCGCCGTTTGGCTGCGCACTTTCGCCGAGATTTTCCCAGATATCGGCCGGCCTGCTGCTGGAATTTCCAACGACAGGGCGATATCGGAAAGGATCACGGTTTTTCCCATCGTGCGATCAAACAGCGTCGCGCGGCCTTGTTCCATTTCGATGTTTACCGCCATCGGCGATTCGCCCGCCTCCACCTGCAAAAACGGCGCGAGCGATGTTTCCCAGTTGCTGCCGGTCTGGCTCCAAACGACGAACGCTTCTGGTTTGGAAAGGCGAATTCGCCCCAAATTGGAACGGTCGGCAAGCCAGGCCCAAAGGCTCCGATTCCCAGATATGCGTTGGACGCGAGCCAGCGTTTCGCCCTCTGCGTCGACCCACGCGACGTCTTGCAATTCCAACGGCTGCAGCCAGCCGACCGAGAGCCGTTTGAAGGTGATTTCTCCTTCGAGCGAGGCCGTTGCATACGACGCCAACGCTTGCGCGAGCGGCGTCCGGCAGATGATCGTGGGCGCCAACGACACCAGCGCCGCCAAGAGAACCGCCAAGGCGAGGAATCGGCGACGCCATCGGGACGACGCCCGTCCGGCGGTCTGACTGCGGCTTGCCACGAGATGGATCTCCCAGGGAACAGAGTTTGGAACCCTGATCTTACGGAAATCCCATTTTTTCACCTAGATCATCTTGTTTTGCCCCAGTTGGACGTTGAGTTTCCCCAGTATAAATTGGCGCCCTGTAGTTTGGGATTTGCGACCCAGCGGTTCGGAATCGGTTATGATGGGGGCGGGTTCCCGGTAAATCCCTCGCCGCATGCCGTCTCAAGTATTTCGAGTTTGGCAGTGGCGCGTTATTCCTTCCCGCTGCGCCAAGCAGAGGCGTCGTCGCATGATTCAATTTTTATCTACTCCAGAA